>NZ_JACADT010000060.1:0-13559 GCF_013421635.1 Streptomyces sp. UH6
GTCACTCCGCCTACCGAGGCAGCAGGAGCACGCCACTCGCGTCGGCCATTGCGTGCGGTTCCCAGCCCGGACTACGCCACTGATCCTGCCGACGCCGGCTAAGACGCCCAGGTTGCAGCGTGGCCGCTGTCGCGACGAATCGATCAGGGTGGCTCAGGCCGGTGGGTGGTTGCCGTGACACACCTGGTGCTCTCTCGGCGCACCCGCCGTCGTGGTTTCCTTTGCTGTGGCTGAGGTGTCCCCGCCGCAGAGCGGTCAGGCTGCCAGGGTCGGCGGGGAAGTCGTTCAGATGAGGCACTGGGTGAGGACGCCAACGATGGCGGTGGCAAGGGTGACAACAGCGGCGAAGGTAGCGGCGGCACGCATCAAGGCGGCGGGGTAGGTGGCGCCGTCGAGCCGGGTGAGCGTGCCTGCAGCAGCGGCGGCCAGGAGTGCGAACACAACCACTACAGCGGCAGTCAAGAGAACGATGGCGAGTCGAGTCACAGTCATCTCCCTGTATATGGACGGGGTGTTGATGTGATTGAGACTCGTCGGAACGATGTACGCCGTGGTTCAGCCGGACGATGATGAACATTGGCGAACACGCATGGCTGGAGGTCTGGTGCCCAGTGGGGAGCCCGAGGGGTGGCACAGCGCGGTGGCCAAACTGCGCGACAAGCTCAGAGATGCGCTGGCACGCAAAGGGTTGTCCAAGACCCAGCTTGCTGCTCGGTCAGGGCTGAGCCGTACGACCGTCCAGGAGGCGTTCCGTTCAGAAGGGGCTGTCCCCTCGGCTGAAACCGTTGTGGCTCTGGCTCGGGTGCTCGGTCTGCCGGAAGTGGAGATGTTGGAGCTGCGGCGTAGGGCGGCGGCTCGCCAAAATGAGGCCGCGGCTGAGTACGCCGGGGGACCGGGTAGGCCGATCGAGCAGTGGGATCCGCATGACCTAGAGGTTCACCCATCCGGTGTCTCCGCGTCCGGCGGCTCGGCGCGGAAACTGTCCGGCTACGTCCGCCGTACCCACGACCAGTTATTGGCTGATTCCGTGATCGAAGTCATGGAAGGTCGGAGCCGGATGTTGGTCTTGGTCGGCTCGTCCTCCACCGGTAAGACACGGGCCTGTTGGGAGGCTGTCCAGCCGCTCGCAGAAAGGGGGTGGCGGCTATGGCACCCGTACGACCCGACCCGGGCAGAGGCCGCGCTTGCCGAGCTTGAACGTGTAGCACCGCACACAGTGGTGTGGCTCAACGAAGCCCAGCACTACCTTGGTGATCCGCTGGTCGGTGAGCGAATCGCCGCGGCCTTGCACAGTCTCCTCACCGACCCCAGTCTCGGTCCGATCCTCATCCTGGGAACTCTCTGGCCCGAATATGAGGACCAGTACAGTGCCGTCCCGCGACCTGGGAGTCCTGACCCGCATAGCAGAGTCCGGGAGCTGCTCGCTGGCCGCACCGTGGCAGTCCCAGACCATTTCGACCAGGCCGCCCTCCGAACTGCCATAACTCTCGCTCAGGAGGGTGACTCGCTATTGGCGGATGCCCTTTCCCGCGCTGAAGCCGATGGGCGTGTTACTCAAGATCTTGCCGGAGCTCCCGAACTTCTGCGTCGCTATCAGCATGGGACTCCGGCAGCCAGGGCGCTGCTTGAGGCGGCGATGGATGCCCGGCGTCTCGGCATGAGTCTTCATCTCCCTCAAGCGTTCCTCACCGATGCCGCAGCTGACTACTTGACTGACCGTGATTGGGACCAGCTCACCAACGACTGGGTAGAAGCGGCATACACAGATCTTGCCCGCCCCGTCCACGGCAAGCAGGTCCCTCTGAGCCGGACAAACCCTCGGCCCGCACGACGCCTGCCGACGGGTCCTGCACCGACCAGGGCCACGGTCCCGTCCGCAGGTCCCATGCGGCGGCTCGCCGACTATCTCGAACAGCATGGAAGGACCGTTCGGCACCATCTGTGCCCACCGGCATCCTTCTGGCACGCTGCCTACGTTCATCTCAAGCATCCTGGCGACCTCAATAGCCTTGCTGAGGCCGCCCATGACAGGGGCCGTTCGCAATGGGCCTACCACCTTCGGCTCCGAGCTGCCGAAACAGGGAGCCCTGACGCCATGATCAAAATGGCTTGGGTGTGGGAAAGAGCCGGTGATCACGAGCGCGCGGAATCCCTGTTCTGGCATGCCGCGGAAGCCGGGGATCCCAGAGGGCTGAAGTTCTTGGGCCAGCGCCGGGAAGGGTTCAGGGACTGGGAGGGTGCCGAGGACCTGTACCGGAGGGCGGCAGACGCAGGTGACCCAGATGCGAGGCGCGGCCTGGCGCGGCTGCGAGCACGGGTCGGAGACTTGGAAGGCGCCGAGGCACTTTACCGGCGGGCCGCTGAAGAAGGAGACCCTAATTCACTGGCCGACCTGATGATGATGCTGGAGCACGCTGGCAACCGGGAGGGTGCCGAAGCAGTTGCTCGGGAATCCACCGTTGTTGGCTATTCCTTGTGCTTCACCATCCTGGCGCAGATGCGAGATGAGGCAGGGGACCCAGAGAGCGCCGAAGCTATTGCCCGGGAAGCTGCCGAGGATGGCGATATATCCCCTCTGTTGGACCTGTGGCGAGACCGACTCGACGCTGGGAACCTCAAAGGAGCCGAATCCGCTTTTCGGATGGCTGAAGAGGTCAATGGGGGTCCCACTCCTGCTCACTTGGCACGAAGAATGGAGGAGGAAGGGGACCAAGAGGGTGCCGAGGCCTTGGCCCTGCAGGTGGCCGATTCTGGGGACTTCTACATCCTGCGCGACTTGCAGCGCATGCGAGGAGAAGCAGGGGACGAGGAAGGGCTCGACACCCTCTACCGGCACGCTGCTGATGCTGGGCATATCCGGTCACTGTTGGGCAGTGACTGGGGGGAGTATGGGTTAGACGCAGACGGTTCACCCTCATCTGCGTGGGATGAGGAAGAAGAAGCTGATCCTTTGTGACGGCAATCCTGACGGCAACGACGGCACACATTGGCCGACGGACACTACGGTCAGCTGTCAGGCTGAGGATGACCCCCGCACGGAGTTGCCCGATCCTACGGATCAGAAGGCGACTGACCGGATGTGCGCCTGGCCGATGTCGGAGTTACTGAGCGGCCGTGCCGCCATGCCCGCCACGGTCGGGTGATGATCTCGCGGTAGGTGTGGTGGGACGGGTGCCGGCCGCAGTGTTGGAGTGCCCAGTCCTGGGGGGCGGTGAAGTCCTCGCTGGGCGGGGAGGTCTCGCCGTCGATTGCGCACTGCATGGCGTAGAGGACCGGTTCCGCGTCTGGTTGGCGGTCGGGCTGGAGGGTCCAGGTCTCGTAGGTCAGGACCGCGCGCGGGGTGTTCATCGGCCCCACCGCCGGTTCGCCGCTGCCACCTTGGCGCTCAACTGCTCGACCTGCGTGGGCCGGCGGAGTTCCTCGGGCGGCACGTCCCACTCGCAGCCTCCTCGTGGTGGGCGGAGCTGCACGTACGGGCCCTCGTGGCCCATCACCACGCCCACGCGGCCGTCGCGGCGGTCGACGAGCAGCGTGCCCGGGGTGAGGGCGGTGGGCTGGGTGGTGTTGTCCGGCACGTTGACGCTCCTTGGTGGCGTGGACCGTGCCCCCGGCGCTTCGGTGCCGCAGGGTCGGCACCGATCCTCGGTCCGGTCGGCGGGACGGGGGAACCTCGTGCGAACCCCATACCGGGACGTCCCGCCTCCGGTAGAACGTCCCTGACGCCGCGGGCCGCGAGCGAGGGGAGCCCAGACTGTGCGGAACGAGAGGCTGTGGGCCGCGATGGCGGCCGGGGGGTGGACGTACGCCATCCTCGCCCAAGCCGTGGAGGTCGACCCGAAGTCGGTGGAGCGGTGGGTGAACCTGGGGCGGGTCCCGCGGCGCGGCACGGCGTTCCAGGCGGCGAAGGCCCTGGGCGAGGACGTGCACGCACTCTGGCCGGCGCTGCGGCAGGCGCGCCCGGCCCGCGCGGTCAGTCCGGAGCTGGTGGGGCTGTACGAGAAGCGGGCCGACCTTCCCGTGTCCGCGTACGTGGACCTCATGGCGCAGGCGCGTGAGCGGATCGATGTCCTGGTCTACGCGGCGGTCTTCCTCCATGAGGCGTATCCGCGGCTGAACGAGCTGCTCGCCGAGCGGGCCGCGGTGGGATGCGCTGTGCGGATCGCTGTCGGCGACCCCGACAGCGTCAACGTCCGGCAGCGGGGGCAGGAGGAGCCCTTCGGGCACGGGATTCAGTCCCGGTGCCGCCTGGCGCTGATGCACTACGGCGCCCTCGTCGGGACCTCGGGTATCGAGGTGCGGACGCACGGGACGACGCTCTACAACTCGATCTACCGGGCCGACGACCAGCAGCTGGTCAACGCCCACGTCTGGGGCGTCAACGCCTACGCTGCCCCGGTCTGGCACCTCCGCCGGAACGGCGGCGGGAACGGGAGCGGTGGACTGTTCGACACCTACGCCGACAGCTTCGAAGCCGTCTGGGCGACCGCCGAGCCCGTACGCCCCCAGGGACAGGAAGGCTGACCGTGGCGCGCACCGAGTACTACGACGACCCGAACGCCCCCGAGCCGAACAGCATGGTCGTCGCGGCATCCGCCGTCGTCACCGACGAGCACGGGTGCATCCTGCTCCAGCGGCGCCGGGACAACGACCTGTGGGCTCTGCCCGGCGGCGGCATGGACCTCACCGACTCCCTGCCCGGCACCGCCGTGCGGGAAGTAAAGGAGGAGACCGGCCTGGACGTCGAGATCACCGGCCTGGTCGGCACCTACACCGACCCGCGGCACATCATCGCGTACACCGACGGCGAGGTCCGCCGGCAGTTCAACGTCTGCTTCACCGCCCGGATCACCGGCGGCCGGCTGGAGATCTCCGACGAGTCCACCGAGCTCCGGTTCGTGCCACCCGAGGAGATCGACGCCCTGCCGATGCACCACACCCAGCGCCTGCGGATCCGGCATTTCTTGGAGCGCCGGAGCGCTCCCTATCTCGGCTGATGCACAGTGGCTAATCCCACCCGCTCAAACCTGGCTGACCTGGGAAAATAGCTTTGCAGTCATCGAAGCTTATTAGATCGTCGTGGGGTGAATTCTGCTCACACCGCTGCCTGTCGTTGAGTGGTTCGTCCTCTGATGTACCGGCATCGATTGCCCAAGCACCTGCAACGACGACGGCGGTGAAGACCAAGGCTTTTCGCCACGTCATCCGACCAGCACTGCTGCTGGCTGCGGCTTCCTGTTGCGAGACCGGGTGATGCGCAGCCCGAGCAGGGAGACCTTGCCCTGCAGTCGGCTGTGCGACATGCCTTGCACGCAGGTCAGCCTTCGGATGCCGCGCCGCGCGCGCATGAAAGGCGGCAGCTACCTCTAGGTCCGTGCCTACTGGGACTAGAGCCCCACATCCGGGATGTAAGCACTCGTAATACGCGGAGAGCATCAGGTCCCCACCCCCTGCTTCATAGGTTGGCCGTCAGCCTGGGAGGTCCAACCTCATCCGCCCCACACCCGAAGTCAAGGTGCCCTGCACGCCGACTGGGCTGGGCGACCTCGTCTCAGTTTCCGTCTCAGTTCACTGCGGTACAGAGTGGTCCACCTCGGTCCACTCCTCCGCTTCTCCTCCAGTCCTGGACCCAGCCGAACCGTCGCGAACGCCCGCCGACGAGCTTCCCGCCCAGGGAACAGACCTCGAAAGCGAGTGTGGCGCAAGTCACCGAGGGTTCAAATCCCTCCGCTACCGCTGGTAGACGAAGGGCCCGGTCCGTTGGACCGGGCCCTTCGTCCGTCTTCGTCTCCGTTTCCGTTTCCGTCGCAGCCGGCCGGTTCGTTCCGCCCGAGGAGATCGACACCCTGCCGATGCACCGCTGTCAGAAGCCGGGTCTAGGTTCGGCCTGTGAACCACAGCCGTTCCCACGCCGGGGCGCCCCACGAGCCCGACCTGCCGCCCTACCAGCTAGTCCTGGCGGAGACCGATTGGGGCGCGCTCGAGACGGCCTTCGGGAACGGTGGGGATCTGCCCGAGGTCCTCGCACGGCTGCTGGAGCCCGATCCCAGGGTTCAGGTCGCCGCCTTGTCGGAGCTGGGTGAGCTGGTCCATCACCAGAACACCCTCTACGAAGCCACCGCCCCCGTCACCCTGTACGTCGCCGGCATCCTCACCCACCCGGCGGCCATGACCCTCCGGCCCTATCGCAACGTCCCTGTCCGCGCGACGCTGTTGCACTGGTTGGCGTCCGCGGCCCACGACGCCTCCGACGAGGCCGTCGGCCGCATACAGCAGTACGTCCCTGGCTTCCTCGCCCACGGCGGCCCCATGGGAGCCTTCCGGGACCTGCGGCCGATGCTGTACCGGGCCGTCGCGCCCTTCCTCCAGGACAGCCACGAGGACGTGCGCGAAGCCGCCGTCGTCGCCGCGCTCCTCCTCGCCGAACACCCCGCGCTCGCCGTGCACCGCGATCACCTCGCCGTGCACGCGCGCGCCGTCCTGGACACCAGCAGCCACGCCACTGACCGACGCGTTGCCTGGAAGGCACTCGAAGCATGGGGCCACGACGTCCCCGACCCCGAACCTTGCCAGGAGGAACCCTGGGACTCCTGGGACCTCTGGGACTCCTGGGACTCCTGGGGCCGGGGGCCGCACAGCGATGGCCGGGGCGATCTCGAACCTCCCTTCTGACCGATACGCGCACGGCCCACCGTGCGTGACGGCCCAACAGGGCTCAGGCCGATGCCTTCCGCCACTCGGCCAACGCCTCCTCCTCCGCCCGGTAGGCAGCGGCGGCCATGAGGGCGGAGGCCGCGAAGAGGAACGTCGCTACGGCGTCGAACCCTCGCACCCCCGACTTGAGTGCCGACTCGTACGTCGCGCGGCTCACCGGTTGCCGGTCCCCGTGATGGTTGAGGTAGTAGCCCTCCGCCGTGCGCTCCGGCTGCCCGCTGGCCGCACCTCCGCCGAGGGCGACACACAGCACCACGCCGGCGGTGAGAGTCCCTGCCGCAACCCGCACCCATCGGGGGGTGTCCCACAGCACGACGAGAACCTCTGGGCCCCGGGTCTGAACACCTGCTCGGTAACACCGCAGCATCGCGCTCCCGAATGCCGGGAACACCAGCCCGACCAGAGTGAAGCCGACAGCCTCGGGCACCACCGGCCTTCCGGGCAGCAGGGTCAGGGCCACGACGATCGCGGCCAGCCCGGCGAGGAGCATCGAAACGCCTATCTGAACCTTGTAGCTGGTCGGCACGGCCATCCCTCTCATGCTGCGTGCGAGCAGTCTCGCTGATGGCACGCCGCTGGAGGAGTGCCGATCACAGCGGGCAGGGGCGTCCGCCGGACCGCCGCGACGGGACGGTCCGTGCGTCACCGGCAGTTCAGCGTCTCCACCGTCGCGGGGAAGTAGGCCCGCATGAACCGCTCGACGTCCGCACGGTGACCGATGTCCGGCGCGGCCACCTGCGGCAGGTACAGCTTCAGCGTGAAGTGCTTCCCGCCCGCGGTGCGGCACGGCGTCGTGACGACCCCCCCGTTCTTCCCCACAACCGCCCCGCCACCGATGTGCACGGGCTTCGTCCCGGTGAGCGCCTGGAAACCGGACGGGTCGTGGTCGGGCTCGGTCACCTTGGGTGCCTCGTCGGTCCAGTAGAAGAACAGGGCCAACGCCTGCTCGCCCTCCGCCCGGAGCGTGCAGGGCGCGGAGACCGCTTCGTTCCGATCCACCCGGCTGTACTCGTCGAGGCCGTCCGTCGACGACAGCAGCGGACGGACGAGGCCAGGAGCGATCCGTGTCCCGCACACCGTCTCCGGCACGGCTCCGTCCTTCGGACCTCCGGCGCAGGAAGTCGCCAGGACACCCGACGCCAGCAGCCCGATCCCGACCAGCCGTCGCGAGGGTCTCACGTGCCCTGCCTTCCGGATACGCCTCGGGCGTGCTTGATCCCGTCCTCCGCGTACGCGTTGATGAGGTTCTTCACGCCCATGTCGCCGTCGGCCCCGGAGTCGTGGTGCTCCTCCCACTGCTCCGCGAGCGCCATCAGCTGCCGGTTCCTCGCCTCGTAGGCCGTGATGTCGCCCTCGGTCCGCTGTTCCTCCAGCCGCTTCTGCTCGTCCCCGAGCCACTGCTCGGTCACGTAGTCCACGGCCTGCTGGGCCGGTGCACTGACCACCGGCAGGTAACTGATCGCCGTGTCGAGCACCGGCTTGCCGGCGAACTCCGCGACCTCCGGGTCGCCCTGGGCCTGCGTGCGGGCCTCCTCCAGGAAGCCGACCGTGCGGCCGGCCCGGATCAGGGACTCCCTCGACCCCGACATCCCGCTCGCCGCGTCGCCCTGCATGTCGGACACGATCGCCTGGTTCATCCCGGCGTTCAGCACGCTGTACGCGTCGCGGTCCTTGGAGACCTGCTTGGCGACCTCGACGAGCTGGGTCTGGTCCAGCGGCGACGCCCCCATGTCGACGTCGCTCATGGCCCGGTGCACGGTGTCCCCGTGGTTGGCCAGCATCGTCGCCATCGGCTCCCGCAGGGATGGGGGCAAGTCGTCCCCGCGGTCCGCGAAGTGCCTGAGCGCCGTCCTGAAAACCTCGTCGTTGCGGCCGGTGTGCTCGACGTGACGCCCGTTCGGGTCGGACGGATCGATACCGGTCGCCCCGGCGAGCAGCGCGGCGCCGAAGCCTCGGCGGTCGTCGCCGTCGAGGCCGGGGGCGTACGTGCCCGCCTTCGCTCCCTCACGTTCGTGGAGGACCACGTCCCAGTCCCGGTCCTTCACCAGGTACGTCATGTTCCCGTCGTCGCTCAGGTACCGGGCCGCGGTCCCGGGGTCGCGGCTCATGATGCCGAGCATGCCGTCGACGGGGTCGTTGGCGAACCAGCCGCCCCGCGTACCGCTGTACTCGTGCTTGAGCTGCCAGATGCCCGGGTCCTTCCTCTCGGCCGCGATCATGTCGTCGGTCAGGTCCGACAGCATGCCCGCCGAGTAGCCGTCGCCCTGCCGCATCAGCGTGACCAGCGACTGGTACCCGACGGCCTTGTCGAGACGAGCGCCGTGGAAATCCGTGGCGTGGCGGTCGGCACCCGCTTCGCGCAGGTCTGCGCGCCACTCCTCGTACCACCGCGACCCGGTGTCCCGCGTGGCCGAGGCCAGCGCGTTCGCCAGGCCGCTCCCGATGGCCTCGTAGTCCGCGACGCGGTCCCCGCCCCGCACGTGGACGAGGTCGTTCACCTCGCTGGCCAGCGTGACGGTCCCGCGCGCCCCGAGCCCGTCCAGGAGGGCGCGGGAGAACGCCGGGTCGTCCTGGTTGTCGCGGAAGGCGCGGTGGAGGCCCGCGATCTCCCCCGCGGACAGCCGCTCGCCCCTGCCCAGTCGCGCCAGCACCTGCTCCGCCGCCCGGCCCTCGTACGTCTCGACGTCGCCCCGCGCCTGCCCGTTGAAGCCGTTGCCACCGCGGGCCGGGTCCGGGTCGGCCGTCACGGCGTTCAGAGCGATGCGGACGCCCAGGTCGGCGTCCGTCGCCTGCCGCACGATCGTGTGGAGGCGCTCCTGCCATGCGCGGACGGTGTCCGCGGAGGCGGGGTCGTCGGGGGACGTCCTGTGCTCCTGGCCGGCCATCCGCTCGGTGTCGAGGCACACCAGGCCCTGGTCGGAGACCCTCATGCCCGCCTCGACGGCTTCCTGGCGTGCCGCCCCGAGCCGTCCCCGCACCTCGGCGAACTGGGCGTGCGCGTCCCTCAGCAGCGAGGCCACCGCCTTCGCCTCGGTCTGCGCGTGCCGGAACTCCTCCAGAGTGACGCGGAAACGGCCGTTCGCGGCCTGGGCGCTCAGGCCCGACCAGCCCTTGCCCAGGGAGACGCCCTCCACGTCGCGCCCGTAGGCCTCCTCCTGCTCGGCGAACTCGGTGGCCATCGCGTCCCAGCTCTCCGCCGCGGTGATGAGCGACGCGAGGTCGGTGTCCATGATCTCGTGGTAGGTCGGCATGCCTGTTCTCCCTCGGTTCCCCTGCGGCCGCTCAGAACCGGTCCAGTACGGAGATCTCCCGGGCCGTGCCGCCCACCGCGAGATCGGTGCCGGTCAGGACGTTGTCGCCGGCGCGCAGCGCGTCCTTCTCGGAGGCAAGCCGGTCCATCAGGTTCTTCAGCTGATCGCCCCAGACGGTCAGGGCCTCGGCCAGCGCCGCCGCGGTCGCCCAGCCGTCGCCGTCCTTGGCACCGAAGGCCGTGACGGCGGTGCCGGTGTCCTCCGCCGCGCGGCGTCCGGCCCGTCGAGTGCCGGGCTCGATGTGCTGCTCGATCGCCCGTGCGGCGGCCTTCTTCTCCGCCGGGGAGGAGGCCAGGTCGGGGCTGCCCGGCCCTCGGCCCGGCCCGGCCGGAGGCCGGCCCGGTCCCGTACCGACGGGTTGATCCGCCATCGCCCACGCTCCTCGTCCACGCCCGCTCCCGCGCGGGAACCGGTCACTCCCCCGCACCATCCTGTCGCGCAGCGTACCGGCCCCGCTACGCATGGTGACGCGCCGTCGGCAGGGACGGGTCGCCCGCCGGGACGCCCTGCGTGCGGCGGCGGAAGGCGGGGGAAGCACGGTGTGCCGTTGGGGGAAGGCACAGCTAGACTCCCCCGCGGCAGCAGATCGGCCGGCGGCACGGGGAGGGACCGCGATGGCGGCGAACGCGAAGACGATAGGTCTGGGCATCGTCGTGGTGTTCGCGCTCTACGTGATCATCACCGATCCGCACACCGCTGCCGGCTATGTCGAAATGGGCTTCGAGGGCATCTCCGCGGCCGCCTCCGCCGTCGGCGACTTCATGACGTGGGTCGCGCGGGGCGGCGGCGACAGCTGACGGCGAAGACCCTCGCGACCCCCGCGCCCCGGGAGTTCCCGTGATCCGCCACCTGGTCCTCTTCAAACTGAACGACGGCGTCGAGCGCGACGACCCGCGGGCCGTCGAGGGAGCGCGCGTCTTCGCCGCGCTCGGGGACAAGATTCCGGAGCTGCGCTTCTGGGAGTGCGGCTGGAACATCAGCGACCGCCCGATCGCCCACGACTTCGCCATCAACTCCGCGGTGGAGGACGCCGAGGCGCTCCGCGCCTACATCGAGCACCCGGAGCACCAGGCCGGCGTCGCCCTGTGGCGCGAGTTCGCCACCTGGGTGATCGCCGACTACGAATTCTGACCGTTTCAGATCGCTTCCGGAGCCCCTCGCCGACCGCGGCGAGGGGCTCTTTCGCGGTCCGGCAAAGGCCTCACGAGGCCTCGTGAGGCCACCGCGCCCGCCAACACGGCCTGGGGGGCGGTGCTTGCACCACCTGTTCCGTCTTGTGATGCTATGACCGCTTTTGACGGATGTGTTGATGGATGACGAGGTGGAGTTGACCGTGCCGGCCAGTACTGCGCCTCCCGTGCCGTCCCAGGAACCCGCCCCACGCGCCGAGAGCACCGAACGGTGCGCTCCCGTCGAACGGTGCGCTCCCGTGGAACGGCCCCGGTCCGCCGAACGGGCCGAGCCCGCCGAGCGCGCACGCGGCACCCGGGGCGCCGACACCAGGGCACTGACGCAGGTGCTCTTCGGGCAGCTCAAGCAGCTCCAGCCGGGCACCCCCGAGCACGACCGCGTACGCGGCGCCCTGATCGAGGCCAACCTCCCCCTGGTCCGTTACGCCGCCGCCCGCTTCCGCAGCCGCAACGAACCGATGGAGGACGTGGTCCAGGTCGGGACCATCGGCCTGATCAACGCCATCGACCGCTTCGACCCCGACCGCGGCGTCCAGTTCCCCACCTTCGCCATGCCCACGGTCGTCGGCGAGATCAAGCGCTACTTCCGCGACAACGTCCGCACCGTGCACGTCCCGCGCCGCCTGCACGAGCTGTGGGTCCAGGTGAACGCCGCCACCGAGGACCTCACCACCGCCTTCGGCCGCTCCCCGACCACCTCCGAGATCGCCGAGCGCCTGCGCATCTCCGAGGAGGAGGTCCTCACCTGCATCGAGGCCGGCCGTTCCTACCACGCGACCTCCCTGGAGGCCGCCCAGGAGGGCGACGGGATGCCCGGCCTGCTGGACCGGCTCGGCTACGAGGACCCCGCGCTGGACGGCGTCGAGCACCGCGACCTGGTCCGCCACCTGCTGGTGCAGCTGCCGGAGCGGGAGCAGCGCATCCTGCTGCTGCGCTACTACAACAACCTCACGCAGTCGCAGATCAGCGCGGAGCTGGGCGTCTCCCAGATGCACGTCTCCCGGTTGCTCGCCCGTTCCTTCCAGCGACTGAGGTCCGCAAACAGGATCGAGGCATAGCCCCCAAGGGGGATTCGACGGTGCGCCCCCCTTTGCAACGGTGAGCCGTGACGTGCCGTCACATGACCTCTGTGCTGCGCCGATTCACCGTATCCATGTCGACAAGTCACTACGGCGCGTTGCCGACTTGTGACATTCTTCGGGAAGCGTGTTTGCCGGGACCCAGGCTCCGGTATTCAGGTGAAGGCTGCGCTCCCCGACGGGGCGTCGGCCGCGACCGTCCGCGACCCAAAAGGGGGTGGCATGTCCGCAGACCAGGGCAGCTCGAAGGTGCTCACGCTCACGAAGAGCGCGTCCGCGCCCGACTCGCTCGACCATGTCCCGGGCCTCGACGAAGCACCGGTCCCGGCGCCCGCCGCCGCCCCGGCCGCCATCGACACCCGCACGCTGTCCCGTTCCCTCTTCCTGCGGCTTGCCTCGCTCGACGAGAACAGCCCGGAGCGCGCCTACGTCCGGGACACCCTCATCGAGCTCAACCTCCCCCTCGTGCGGTACGCGGCGGCCCGCTTCCGCAGCCGCAACGAGCCGATGGAGGACATCGTCCAGGTCGGCACCATCGGCCTGATCAAGGCGATCGACCGGTTCGACTGCGAGCGCGGCGTGGAGTTCCCGACCTTCGCGATGCCGACGGTCGTGGGCGAGATCAAGCGGTTCTTCCGTGACACCTCCTGGTCGGTGCGGGTGCCCCGCCGCCTCCAGGAGCTGCGCCTGGCGCTGACCAAGGCCGGCGACGAGCTCTCCCAGAAGCTGGACCGCTCGCCCACCGTCTCCGAGCTCGCCGCGGTCCTCGGCGTCTCCGAGGAGGACGTGGTCGACGGCCTCGCGGTGGGCAACGCCTACACCGCCTCCTCGCTGGACTCCCCCGCCCCGGAGGACGACGGCGGCGAGGGCTCGCTGGCCGACCGCCTCGGTTACGAGGACACCGCGCTGGAGGGCGTGGAGTACCGCGAGTCGCTGAAGCCGCTGCTGGCCAAGCTGCCGCCGCGGGAGCGCCGGATCATCACGCTGCGCTTCTTCGCCAACATGACCCAGTCGCAGATCGGCGAGGAGGTCGGGATCTCGCAGATGCACGTGTCCCGGCTGCTGACCCGCACGCTGGCGCAGCTGCGGGAGGGCCTGATCGCGGACTGACCCGTCCGGCCCGCCCTCCCCGGCCGGGCCGTGGTCGTTCCGGGCCACCGGGCGTTCCGGATCCGGGCGGGGCGGCCACTCGGGCCACCCCGGTCCGGGCCTCCGGACCCGGTCCGCAAGCCAAGACCGCCAGGTCCGGTCCGGACCACGGCACCCGT
>NZ_JACADT010000600.1:0-3535 GCF_013421635.1 Streptomyces sp. UH6
TGCGCGCGGCGCGCGCCGGGTTACAGAGTCCTCGAACGGTGTTACCGGAGGGTGACCCACCGGTCAAAGCCGGATGAAAAGCATGCCCGCGCCCGTCCACTCGTGGGACGGACGCGGGCGCGGTGACATCGGCGGGGCGGGCTCAGACCGCCGGGGCGGCGGCGGTGCTCAGGCCGCCCGCGGCGCGCTGCTCGACCGCCATGCCGTAGAGCCGTCCGGCGCGGTACGAGGAACGGACCAGCGGGCCGGACATGACGCCGGCGAAGCCGATCTCCTCGGCCTCCTGCTGGAGCTCCACGAACTCCTGGGGCTTGACCCAGCGCTCCACCGGGTGGTGGCGCACGGAGGGCCGCAGGTACTGGGTGATGGTGATCAGCTCGCAGCCGGCGCCGTGCAGGTCGCGCAGGGCCTCGCTGATCTCCTCGCGGGTCTCCCCCATGCCCAGGATCAGGTTGGACTTGGTGACCAGGCCGAACTCGCGGGCCTTGGTGATGACCTCGAGGGAGCGCTCGTAGCGGAAGCCGGGGCGGATCCGGCGGAAGATCCGGGGCACCGTCTCGACGTTGTGCGCGAAGACCTCGGGGCGGGACTCGAAGACCTGCTGGAGGAGCTCGGGCACCGCGTTGAAGTCGGGGGCGAGCAGCTCGACCTTGGTCCGGCCGCCCTCGCGGGCGGCGGTCTGCTGGTGGATCTGGCGGACGGTCTCCGCGTACAGCCAGGCGCCGCCGTCCTCGAGGTCGTCACGGGCGACGCCGGTGATGGTGGCGTAGTTCAGGTCCATGGTGACCACGGACTCGCCGACGCGGCGCGGCTCGTCACGGTCGAGCGCCTCGGGCCTGCCGGTGTCGATCTGGCAGAAGTCGCAGCGCCGGGTGCACTGGTCGCCGCCGATGAGGAAGGTCGCCTCGCGGTCCTCCCAGCACTCGTAGATGTTGGGGCAGCCGGCTTCCTGACAGACGGTGTGCAGGCCCTCGCTCTTCACGAGGTTCTGCATCTTCGTGTACTCGGGACCCATCTTCGCCCGGGTCTTGATCCACTCGGGCTTGCGCTCGATGGGGGTCTGGCTGTTCCGGACCTCCAGGCGCAACATCTTGCGTCCGTCGGGTGCGACTGCGGACACATCGGCTCCCTGTGACTTCGGTTCGTAGGCGTAACCAGCGTACGCCGCCTGAATTCGCTGTCCGTCCCGAGGCCGGGGTTTCGGACGTGGGGTGGCTCTCACTCACCCGCCCTCCTACAAGGCTCGGGCGGTGGCCTCGAATTCCCCCTCCAGCCCCCGCAGGAGGGCGGTGTTGCACGCGAAGGCGCGGCGGCACTCCTCCACCACCCGCCGCCTTCCGGGGCCGTCCACGGGGACGGCGTCGAGCCGGGCCCGGTAGTCCCGCTTGAAGGCCGCGGGGTTCGGTATCGCGTCGAAGACGTAGAAGCGCACGCCGTCGCCCTTGGGCGCGAAGCCCCAGTTCCTCTCGGCGGCGCCGCGGATGACCTGGCCGCCGGAGAGGTCGCCGAGGTAGCGGGTGTAGTGGTGGGCGACGTAGCCGGCCGGCCACTCCCGCGCGCACGCGGTGACACGGGCGGCGTACTCCTCGGCGGCGGGCAGCGGCCTCAGGCCCGCCCGCCAGCCGGGGCCGCGCAGCCGGGCCAGGTCGCGCTCCAGGGCCGGCAGGCGCGTCAGCTCGGGGCGGACGAACGGCCCGGCGACCGGATCGTCCCGCAGCGCGTGGGCGGGCTCCTCCAGGGCCGTGTACACGAACCAGAGCTGCTCGGTGTAGCGGGCGTAGGCCTCGACGCCGAGACCACCGCCCAGCATCGATGTCAGGAAGCCGCTGTTCTCCGCCTCCGTGTGCTGTGCGCGGGTGGCGGTGCGCAGGAGTTCCGAGAACGGCCGGTCGGTGGTCGTGTCCATGATCCCCAGTGTGCGGGACCGGACCGCGGCGTGCGCGATCAGACCGCGGCGGCCGGCTCGGTCTCGCGGGGGCGCGGCTCGGCGCCCTCCAGCACCTCGCGCAGGTGCTTCTCGATCACCGGGAGCACGTCGGCGACGGTGACGTCGCGGCCCAGCTCCGCGGCGAGCGAGGTGACGCCGGCGTCCCGGATGCCGCAGGGGATGATCCGGTCGAACCAGGTGGTGTCCGGGTCGATGTTCATCGCGAACCCGTGCATGGTCACGCCCTTGGAGACGCGGACGCCGATCTGGGCGAGCTTGCGGTCCTCCCGGCGCTGGCCGGCGTTGGACGGCGCGTACTCCGGACCGTTGAGCCGCGGGTCGAACTCCTCGTCCGTCATCCGCGGGTCCAGGTCGAGCGAGAGGCCGCCCAGGGACGGCCGCTGCTCCACCGGGTCGCCCAGCACCCAGACGCCGCTGCGCCCCTCGATCCGGGTGGTCTCCAGCCCGAACTCCGCGCAGGTGCGGATCATGGCCTCCTCCAGGCGCCGGACGTGGGCCACCACGTCGACCGGGCGCGGGAGCTTCTGGATGGGGTAGCCGACGAGCTGGCCCGGGCCGTGCCAGGTGATCTTGCCGCCGCGGTCGACGTCGACGACCGGCGTGCCGTCCAGCGGACGCTCGCTGTCCGCGGTGCGCCGGCCGGCCGTGTAGACCGGGGGGTGCTCCAGGAGCAGCACGGTGTCCGGGATCTCGTCGGCGAACCGGGCCGCGTGCACCCGGCGCTGCTCCTCCCACGCCTGGAGGTACTCGACGGCCTCCACGCCGAACCCCATGCGTACGAACCGCACCTCACCCACGGATACCTCCAGGTGTACTCCGGACGGGGCCGCGGCGGACGGCCCCCGGCCACTGTAAGCGGTCCGGCCGGACGGGTCGGCAGGCGTCCTGCCGGACGGGGGCCGCGGCCCGGGCCGTGTCCGGCCACCGGTCGGCGATGTCCGGTATCGGCGCACTCGACACGAGGAGCACCGAAGCGTCACCTCCAGGGGGGAAACTCACCCGTTCGGATGAACGAAAGGTGAAGTGTGCGATGAGCTGCCTACGCTCCGCTACATTCACGCCGTTCACTGGCCATAACGGCTGCTCATAGGCAATCCGGGCGCCCTCGGGGTTCGCCACGGAAGGCAGGAGACCCCACCGCAGATGACGGAACGACCCGCGCAGCGCACTCCCAACCGCCAGCTCGCCGCGCTCATCGCAGAGGCGGGATTCTCCAACGCGGGACTGGCCCGGCGCGTGGACCAGCTGGGACTCGAGCACGGACTCGACCTGCGGTACGACAAGACGTCCGTCACCCGCTGGCTCCGCGGCCAGCAGCCCCGGGGGACCACGCCGGCCCTCATCGCCGAGGTGTTCACCCGCCGCCTGGGGCGCCGGCTGACCGCCCAGGACCTCGGTCTGGACGCCTGCGCCCCGGTGTACGCGGGGCTGGAGTTCGCGGCCTCGCCCGAGGAGGCCGTGGACATCGTCAGCGGCCTGTGGCGCAAGGACTCCGGCAGCCACGCAGAGCTGCGCAAGATCGCCTTCACCCCGGCCGGGCTGGTCGTGCCCAGCCGCGACTGGCTGATCGGCCGCCCCGACGAGCGG
>NZ_JACADT010000601.1:0-3531 GCF_013421635.1 Streptomyces sp. UH6
CGGAGCTGACGCTGCTGCGCCGGGTCGGCGTCGTCGACCCGGCCTCGCTGGACGACTACCGTGCCCACGGCGGGTACACCGCGCTGCGCCGCGCCTTCGAGTTGGGCCCGGCCGGGGTGATCCGCGAGGTCACCGACTCCGGCCTGGTCGGCCGGGGCGGCGCCGCCTTCCCGACGGGCGTCAAGTGGAAGGCCACCGCCTCCCAGCCGGACCACCCGCACTTCCTGGTCTGCAACGCCGACGAGTCGGAGCCCGGCACGTTCAAGGACCGGGTCCTGATGGAGGGCGACCCGTACGCCCTCGTGGAGGCCATGACCGTCGCCGGATACGCCACCGGCGCCCACAAGGGCTACCTCTACCTGCGCGGCGAGTACCCGCGGGCGCTGCGCCGCATGGAGCACGCCGTCGCCCAGGCACGCTCCCGCGGGTTCCTCGGCGAGGACGTGCTGGGCATGGGGTACGCCTTCGACATCGAGATCCGGCGCGGCGCCGGCGCCTACATCTGCGGCGAGGAGACCGCGCTGTTCAACTCCATCGAGGGCCGCCGGGGCGAACCCCGCTCCAAGCCGCCGTTCCCGGTGGAGAAGGGCCTCTTCGGGAAGCCCACCGCCGAGAACAACGTGGAGACCCTGGTCAACGTCCTGCCGATCCTCACCATGGGCGCCCCCGCCTACGCCGCGGTCGGCACCGGGAGGTCCACCGGCCCCAAGCTGTTCTGCGTCTCCGGCAGCGTGGAGCGTCCCGGCGTCTACGAACTGCCGTTCGGCGCCACGCTGGGGGAGCTGCTGGAACTCGCCGGGGTGCGCGACGGCCTGCGGGCCGTGCTGCTCGGCGGGGCGGCCGGCGGGTTCGTCCGGGCCGACGAGCTCGGCATCCCGCTCACCTTCGAGGGGACCCGCGAGGCCGGGACCACACTCGGCTCGGGCGTGGTGATGGCCTTCGACGACACCGTGCCGCTGCCCCGGCTGCTGCTGCGGATCGCCGAGTTCTTCCGGGACGAGTCCTGCGGACAGTGCGTGCCCTGCCGGGTGGGCACCGTCCGCCAGGAGGAGGCGCTGCACCGCATCGCCGACCGCACCGGGGCGGACGCCGCCGGCGACATCGCCCTGCTGCGCGAGGTGGGCCGGGCCATGAAGGACGCCTCGATCTGCGGTCTCGGGCAGACCGCGTGGAACGCCGTGGAATCCGCCATCGACCGTCTGGGGGCGTACAAGTGACCGCGATACCGCTGGGAGTGCCGCGCCGGCTCCTGGAGTTCACCCTGGACGGCCAGGAGACCCGGATCCCCGAGGGCTCCACCCTCCTCGACGCCTGCCGGGCCGCCGGCAAGGACGTCCCGACCCTCTGCCAGGGCGACACCCTGGAGCCGAAGAACGCCTGCCGGGTCTGCGTGGTCGAGGTCGAGGGCGCCCGCACCCTGGTGCCGGCCTGCTCCCGCAAGGCCGAGGCGGGCATGGAGGTGCGCACCGACACCGAGCGGGCCCGGCACAGCCGGAAGGTGGTGCTGGAACTGCTCGCCTCCTGCGTGGACCTCTCCACCACCCCGAACGCCGCCGTCTGGCTCAAGGAGTACGAGGCCGAGCCGGACCGCTTCGGCCCGGACGCGGCCCGGATCGACCAGGAGCCCCGGGTCGACAACGAGCTCTACGTCCGCGACCTCGGGAAATGCGTCCTGTGCTACAAGTGCGTGGACGCCTGCGGCGACCAGTGGCAGAACACCTTCGCCATCTCGGTCGCGGGGCGCGGCTTCGACGCCCGGATCGCCGTGGAGCACGACGGCCCGCTCACCGGGTCGGCCTGCGTCTACTGCGGCAACTGCGTCGAGGTGTGCCCCACCGGGGCACTCTCCTTCAAGAGCGAGTTCGACATGCGCGCAGCGGGTACGTGGGACGAGTCCCGGCAGACGCGGACCACCACGGTCTGCGCCTACTGCGGAGTAGGGTGCAACCTCACCCTGCACGTTCAGGACAATGAGATCGTCAAGGTCACCTCACCGCACGACAACCCGGTGACCCACGGCAATCTCTGCATCAAGGGCCGCTTCGGCTACCAGCACGTACAGAACCGGGACTGACTGGGCTATGGGACGAGTCACGGAACGACGCAAGGTGATCCGCATCCGCGACGGGGTGGTCTCCGCGCGCCCGGACACGCTCGTCGCCGAGGAACCACTGGAGATCAGGCTCAACGGCAAGCCGCTGGCCATCACCATGCGCACGCCCGGCGACGACTTCGCGCTCGCCGCCGGGTTCCTCGTCAGCGAGGGCGTGCTGGGCTCGGGCGCGGAGCTGCGCAACATCGTGTACTGCGCGGGCGCCACGGTGGACGGCTCCAACACGTACAACGTGGTCGACGTGCGGACCGCCCCCGGCGTCGTCATGCCGGACATCACCCTGGAGCGGAACGTCTACACCACCTCCTCGTGCGGCCTGTGCGGCAAGGCCAGCCTGGACGCCGTGCGCACGACCGCGCGGTGGGCGATCGACGACGGCGACGGGCCGGCGATGACGCTGGAGCCGGCGCTGCTGTCCGAGCTGCCGGACCGGCTGCGCGCCTCCCAGCAGGTCTTCGACCGCACCGGCGGCCTGCACGCGGCGGCCCTGTTCTCCGAGACGGGTGAGCTGCTGGACGTCCGGGAGGACGTGGGGCGGCACAACGCGGTGGACAAGCTGGTCGGGCGGGCGCTGCAGAACGACGCGCTGCCGCTGTCGCGGACGGTGCTGATGGTGTCGGGGCGGGCTTCCTTCGAGCTGGCCCAGAAGGCGGTGATGGCCGGCATACCCGTGCTGGCCGCGGTCTCGGCGCCGTCGTCGCTGGCGGTGGACCTCGCGGCGGAGACGGGGCTCACGCTGGTCGGGTTCCTGCGGGGAACCTCCATGAACGTGTACGCGGGGGAGGAGCGGATCGCCCTGACGGCCACGGCCGCCACGGGCTGAGCGCGTTCGTCCCCCTCGGCACGGCCGACGGGGTCCCGGACAGGGCGGGGAGCGCCCCCTGCGCCCCCCGGGACCCCGCCTCCGGCCTTCCCGGCCCCCCGGTACCCCGCCTCCGACCTTCGGCCTTCGGCCTCCCTGGCCTCCGGCTTCCCGGCCTTCCGGCCTCATGGCCCTCCGGGCCCGCGGCCCTCCGGCGTCGGCCCTGTGGCCTCACGTTCATCCGGACCCGCGGCCCACGTTCATCCGGACCCGCGGCCCTCCGGTACCCCGCCTTCGGCCTTCGGCTTCCCGGCCTTCCGGGTCCGTGGCCTTTCGACCTCATGGCCCTCCGGTGTCGGCCCTGTGGCCTCACGTTCATCCGGACCCGCGGTCCTCCGGTACCCCGCCTTCGGCCTCCGGCTTCCCGGCCTTCCGGGTCCGTGGCCTTCCGGCCTCATGGCCCTCCGGGCCCGCGGCCCTCCGGCGTCGGCCCTGTGGTCTCACGGCCTTCCGGCCTCTCAGGCGTCGGCCCTGTGGCCTCACGTTCATCCGGGCCCGCGGCCCTCCGGCCCCGGCCTCCCGGGCGTCGGCCCATGACCTGGCGGGCGTCGGGCAC
>NZ_JACADT010000602.1:0-3530 GCF_013421635.1 Streptomyces sp. UH6
GGGCGGCGACCACGGACAGCCCGAACGCGGCGGCGAGCATGTGCACGCAGAGCCCGGCCTGCGCGCCCAGCGCCGCGGCCCGCCCCCTCGCCGGATGACCGGCCGCCGACCGGAGCACCACGAGGAAGTCCGGACCGGGGACCATGTACGCCACCAGCACCACACCGACGAAGCCCGCGAGGTCGACCGACATCCCCACCCGCCCTTCCGTGACCGCCCCGGGTACCCCCGGCGGGCCGGCCGAAGGCGCGGGTTTCCGCCCCCGTGCCTCCCGCGGCGAGAAAGGCTGTCGAAGCGCTTCGACACCTATGGACACCCGGGCGTGGTCCAGTTACTGTCGACCCAGTCTGACTCGCACAAATCGGCACAGCGCACTGTCGAAGCGCTTCACAACCTTGGAGAGCTGGATGGTCACCCTCGCTGAGGTTGCCCAGCACGCCGGAGTCTCGGCCAGCACGGTGAGCTACGTCCTCAGCGGCAAACGGTCCATCTCGGCCACCACCCGGCAGCGCGTCGAGCAGAGCATCCGCGAACTCGGCTACCACCCCAACGCCGGAGCCCGCGCCCTGGCCAGCAGCAGGTCCAACATCATCGCCCTGGTGATCCCGCTGCGCACCGACATGTACGTGCCGGTGATGATGGAGATCGCCATCGCGGTGGCCACCACCGCCCGACTCCACGGCTACGACGTCCTGTTGCTCACCGGCGAGGAGGGCCCCGACGCGGTGCGCCGGGTGACCGGCAGCGGACTGGCCGACGCCATGATCCTCATGGACGTCGAACTCGACGACGAGCGGCTGCCGTTGCTGCGTGAGGCCGACCAGCCCTCCGTGCTGATCGGCCTGCCCGCCGACACCACGGGCATGACCTGCGTCGACCTCGACTTCACCGCGACCGGCGCGCTGTGCGTGGAGCACCTGGCGATGCTCGGGCACCGTGACATCGCGGTCATCGGCGAGGCACCGGCCGTCTACGAGCGGCACACCGGCTTCGCCGAGCGCACCCTCGACGGACTCCGCTCCCGCGCGCGCGAGCTGGGCGTCCGGGTCCTGCACCGTCCCTGCGAGGGCGGCTACGACGCCCTGACCGTCACCCTCGCCCGCGTCTTCGACGAACGCCCCGGCACCACCGGCTTCGTCGTGCAGAACGAGTCCGCCGTGGAACCGCTGCTCGCCCTGCTGCGCCAGCAGGGCAGGGCCGTCCCCGAGGACGTGTCGGTGGTCGCGGTCTGCCCCGACCAGGTCGCCGTCCAGGCGTCCGTGCGGCTCACCTCGGTCGCCATCCCGGCGCAGGAGATGGGCCGGCGCGCCGTGGAACACCTCCTCACCAAGCTCGAGGGGCGTGGAAACGAAGACATCGTGCTGCTCGCGCCGGAGCTGGTGGTCCGCGCGAGCACCGGGCCGGCGCCCGTGGCTCCCTGAGGCCGCCGGCCGGCCCCACGCTGCCCGGGGCTCCCCGGTCGGCCCGTCGCCCGCACTCGTAAGGAGCACGCCACGTGAACCAGCCGGTCGGAACACCTCCCGAGGTCGGCCTCGCCCAGTCCTCACCCACCGTCGGTGTCCTGCGGGAGCGCGACGGCGGCCTGGAGTGGAGCGGACGGCAGGAGACCGTCCGCGTCGAGCCCTGGGGCCCGGACGCGGTCCGGGTCCGGGCCAGGCTCGGCGGCCCGGTCCTCGACGGGCTGCCCGGAGCACTGCTCGACACCGCGCCCGACGCCCCGGCCACGGTCAGGATCGGTGACGGCACCGCCACCCTGACGGTCGGCACGCTCACCGTCGAGGTCGACGCCCAGGGCATGCTGCGGTTCCTGCGCACGGCCGACCGCGCGGAACTGCTCGCCGAGGAACGCGCCCACTTCTGGTGGCCGGGCCCCAGGCTCTACACCGCCGTGGGCAACGGACACCACCGCCTGGAGCAGCGCTTCGCCGCCTACGAGGACGAGAAGCTGTACGGCCTCGGCCAGCACCAGCACGGCAGGCTGGACCAGAAGGGCCTGGTGATCGACCTGGTGCAGCGCAACGCCGAGGTGAGCATCCCCGTCCTGACCTCCAGCCGCGGCTACACGCTGCTGTGGAACAACCCCGCGATCGGCAGGGTGGAACTCGCCGGCAACGGCACCCGCTGGGTGGCCGACTCCGCCCGGCAGATCGACTACTGGATCACCGCCGGCGCCCCGGCGGACACCCAGCGCGCCTACACCTCGGTCACCGGCCGCTCCCCGATGCTGCCCGCCTGGGCCGCCGGATTCTGGCAGTGCAAGCTGCGCTACCGCACCCAGGACGAACTGCTCGCCGTGGCCCGCGAGTACCGGCGCCGGGGCCTGCCGCTCGACGCGATCGTCTGCGACTTCTTCCACTGGACCCACCTCGGCGAGTGGAAGTTCGACCCCAAGGAGTGGCCCGACCCGGCGGCCATGGTCCGCGAGCTGGACGAACTCGGCGTCAAACTGGTCGTCTCGGTCTGGCCGTCCGTCTCGCCGCTGTCGGAGAACCATCCGGTGATGGAACAGCGCGGGTACTTCATCGGCACCCAGTACGGGCCGCTGGCGCACGCCGACTGGCCCGACAAGGAGGTCGCCTCGACCGTCCAGGTCGCCTTCTACGACGCCACCAACCCCGAGGCGCGGGAGTTCGTCTGGTCCCGGATCAAGGAGAACTACCTCGAGCCCTACGGCATCACGGCGTTCTGGCTGGACGCCGGTGAACCGGAGCTCAAGCCGGGCTTCCCGGAGAACCTGCGCTACTGGGCGGGCCCCGGCCTGGAGGTCGGCAACCTGTACCCGCGGGAGAACGCCCGGGCCTTCCAGGAAGGGCTGCACGCGGCCGGCGAGAGCGAGGTGATCACGCTGAACCGGTCGGCGTGGGCGGGCAGCCAGCGGCACGGCGCGGCCCTGTGGTCCGGCGACATCGGCACCGACTTCGCGACGCTGCGCCGCCAGCTGGCCGCGGGCCTCAACACCGCGCTGTCCGGCATCCCCTGGTGGAACACGGACATCGGCGGCTTCCACGGCGGCGACCCGGACGACGAGGCCTACCGGGAGGTGCTGGTGCGCTGGTTCCAGTTCGGCGCGCTGTCACCGCTGATGCGGCTGCACGGCTACCGCGACCCGGGCATGCCGCTCGGCCCGGACATGACCGGCGGCCCCAACGAGGTGTGGTCGTACGGCGAGAAGGCCGGCGCCGTCCTGGAGAAGTACCTGCGGCTGCGCGAGCGGCTGAAGCCGTACGTCCTGGAGGTCATGCGCGAGGCCCACGAGGAGGGGCTGCCGGTGATGCGGCCGCTGTTCCTGGAGTTCCCCGGCGACCCGGCGGCCTGGTCGGTGGACGACGCGTACCTCCTCGGTGCCGACCTGCTGGTCGCCCCGGTGCTCGAGGCCGGGGCCACGGCGCGGACGGTGCGCCTGCCCGCGGGCGCGCGCTGGACGGACGCGTGGACGGACGAGGAGTACGAGGGCGGCACGGAGGTGACCGTCAAAGCGCCGCTGGACCGCATCCCGCTGTTCCTGCGCGACGGGGCGAGCCTGCCGGTCC
>NZ_JACADT010000603.1:0-3528 GCF_013421635.1 Streptomyces sp. UH6
CACCTACGCGCCCGACGTGGTCGAGTCGCTGGCCAGGGTGCTGCTCCGTGGCCCGGCCGGTGTCGCGGTGCCCGGACCGGGCGCCGCCGCGGAGCGTGGAACCACCCGGTCTGAGGCTGCCCCCGGCTGGGTAACCCATGGGTAATGAGCGACCGTCCGACCGTCCGTGGTTGGATGCGGGTGAGCGGGCCCACGGGGGCAGGGACCGGTCCGCTCCACAGAACTGGCAGGCGGGAATCGTGAGGATCTTCGGCAAGGGACGGCACCGGCCCTCCGCCTCCTGGCGGCAGGCCACGGACCGCGCGTTCACGCTGATCGGGGACGGCCGGTACGAGGACGCGGGGGCGCTCCTGACGCGCGCCGCCGACCTCGAGCCCTGGCTGTCCGAGTCCTGGTTCAACCTGGCCCTGCTGCACAAGTTCCGGCACGACTGGGAGCAGGCCCGCGCCGCCGGGCTGCGCGCGGTGGCCCTGCTCGACCGGGACACCGGGGCCCCGGACTGGTGGAACGTCGGCATCGCCGCGACCGCCCTGCAGGACTGGCCGCTCGCCCGTCGTGCCTGGCAGGAGTACGGGCTGCGGGTGCCGGGCGGCTCCGCCGCCTCCGGGCCGCCCACCGGGATGGAACTGGGCAGCGCGGCCGTCCGGCTCTCCCCGGAGGGGGAGGCCGAGGTGGTCTGGGGACGCCGCCTGGACCCGGCGCGGATCGAGGTGCTCTCCATCCCGCTGCCGTCCTCCGGCCGCCGCTGGGGCGAGGTCGTCCTGCACGACGGTGTCCCGCACGGTGAGCGGACCACCGCCACCGGCCACAGCTTCCCGGTCTTCGACGAGATCGAGCTCTGGGCGCCGTCCCCGGTGCCGACCTGGGTGGTGCTGCTGGAGGCCGCCTCGGAGGAGGACCGGGACGCGCTGGAGGCGCTCGCCGCCGACGCGGGATACGCGGCCGAGGACTGGTCGTCGTCGGTGCGGCTGCTGTGCCGGATGTGCTCGGAGTCGCGGATGGCGTCCGTCGAGGGCGACGGCGAGCACCTGGACCCGCACGACCACAGCGAGCCCGGCCAGCCCGGCCCGCTCGGGCACCGCACCGACGGACAGCTGTGGGTGCCGGAACGCGAGTGCGGGGTGGCCGCCCCGGCCCCGCTGGTGCGCGGGCTGCTGGACGGCTGGGTGGCCGACAGCCCGGACACCCGGGACTGGCGGGACCTCGAGGAGGTCTGCTGACGGCCGTGGGACCGCGGGCACGCGCCCGCCCCGTAGGCTATGCGTCTGTCAGGGACGTGGACACCGAGGAAGGCATACGTCGGGCATGGCGCAGCAGGAGACCGATCAGCAGCACGCGGGCGTGCTCCCCGTGGACGACGAGGGTTACGTCATCGACACCGAGGACTGCGAGGAGCGCGAGAGCGCGTACCGCGGGCGCGGCACCTCGCGTCCCATCACGGTCGTCGGCAACCCGGTCCTGCACAAGGAGTGCCGGGACGTCACCGAGTTCGACGACGAGCTGCGCAAGCTGGTCGACGACATGTTCGCCAGCCAGCGCACCGCCGAGGGCGTGGGCCTGGCCGCCAACCAGATCGGCGTGGACCTGAAGGTCTTCGTCTACGACTGTCCGGACGACGAGGGCGCCCGCCACGTCGGCGTGGTCTGCAACCCCAAGCTGGTGGAGCTGCCCGCCGACCGCCGGATCCTCGACGACAGCAACGAGGGCTGCCTCTCGGTGCCGACCGCCTACGCGCCGCTGGCCCGCCCGGACTTCGCCGAGGTCACCGGCCAGGACGAGTACGGCAACCCGGTCAAGGTGCGCGGCACCGGCTACTTCGCCCGCTGCCTCCAGCACGAGACGGACCACCTGTACGGCTACCTGTACATCGACCGTCTCTCCAAGCGCGAGCGGAAGAACGCGCTGCGGCAGATGGAGGAGAACGAGCCGCGCTACCCCGTGGTCGCGAACGACTGACGCCATCCCGCGGTCGCGATCGCGGTCGTGGACGACCGAGCCGTCCCCCGTACACGCGCGCAGAAGGCCGGGCCCCCAGGAGCCCGGCCTTCCGTGCGCGGTGCCGCCGCCGTCGCCGGCGGGATCAGATGCCGCAGTTCGGGGCGTCCCAGAACGGCGACGGGTCGTGCGCCACGTGGGTGTGGTCGTTGTGGCCGGGGTAGCCCGGGCCGAGGATCTCCGAGAACCCGTGGGTGCGGGCCTGCTGCGCGAGGCGGCAGAAGCTCGGGGAGCCGGTCAGGTCGGCGGCGTCACCGTACGTGTGACGGCTGCCCGCCGCTCCGCCCACCGCGCTGTTGCAGGAGTTGGAGCGGAATCCGCTGGAGACGGTGATCGGTACGTCGCCCAGCGCGTGCCGCATGGCCTCCAGCTTCCACATGGTCTTCAGGGCGTTGGACTTGGCGGTCGCCGCCGAGACCGCGCCGCCCGACCAGTCCGAGTTGCACTTGTTCAGCTCGGCGTAGGTGAAGTGGATCGGCGTGCAGTCGGCGTCCTGCAGCGCGTAGATCTTGCTGAAGGTGTTCGGGCCGGCGACGCCGTCCGCGGCCAGGCCGTACGCCGCCTGGAACTTGGCGACGGCGGCCTTGGTGCGGGCGCCGTACACGCCGTCGTAGGAGAGCCGTTCGCCGGAGGTCACCCAGCCCGCGACCCGGATCTGCAACTGGGTCACGTCGGCGCCGGACGCGCCCTGGGAGAGGGAGCGGCTCCAGGTGTAGCACTCGTCGGCGTGCGCGGTGCCGGCGGTGGCACCGACGCCGACCACTGCACCTGCCAGGATCATGACAAAACTGATGAGCGCGCGGGACATGCGTCTGATCATTCCGGCCTCCTGACCGTTGATCGGTGGGGGCGGCGCCGGGGGGTTGCCGGGGCGCCGCTGCAAGAGTGGGGCCGATGGGCTACGCGCGTCAACACCGTCTGCGGCGAAGGATCTGCGGCGTTCCGATGACGGAACCGGACGCTCCGGACGCTCCGGGAGGTACCGGCGCGGCGGGGCGTCAGATCGTCAACTCGTAGGCCAGCAAGGCGAAGTGGGGGACGTCGGGGAGCGGGTTCCAGTCGCGGTGCGGCGCCCGGACGAAGCCGAGGCGTTCGTAGAGGCGGTGGGCGGCGCGCATCCCCGGCTGGGTGGAGAGCACCAGCCGGCGGCAGCCGTCCAGGGTGCGGGCGCGGTCGGCGCAGTGCCGGACCAGGGCCTCGCCGGCCCCTCGTCCGCGGGCCTCGCGGGACACGGCGAGCATGCGGACCTCGGCCTCGTCCGGGGCGGCTATGTCGGCGAGGGGCCCTCCGGCGACGAAGGTGACGTTGCCGAGGAGTCGGTCGCCGTCCACCGCGGCCAGGACCTGCGCGCCGGGGGTGGTGGCCCGGGCGCGCACGTCCCGGAGTGTGTCGCGGTAGGCGTCGCCGCTGTCGAAGGCGAGCAGCCCGTCGTCCAGGTACGCGCGCGCGGTGATCTCACCGCGGGCGTCGAACTCGGCGTCGAGCGCGGGGCGGATGGTGATGTCCATCCGCCCAGCATGCCCGAGACGCCGA
>NZ_JACADT010000604.1:0-3527 GCF_013421635.1 Streptomyces sp. UH6
GGCATCAGGTGCGCGGCGTCACCGAATGCCGCCGTTCGCGGGCCAGGAGCTCCGCGGGCGGCTTGCGGGCGCCCAGCGCCGCCTGCGCGTCCATGTACCCGTCGGGGTCCGCGAGCGCCTGACGGACCTCGGCGTCGAACGCCTCCCGGTCACGGATCGCGGCCAGCGCGGCCCGGTCGGTCCACGCCAGGTGAGCGATCTGGTGGGCGACCCCCCAGCCCGGCGCGGGCGTGGGCGCCGCCCACCGTTCGTCGTCCAACTCGGCGACCAGGGCGTCGAGTTCGTCGGCCTCTGCACGCATGTCGTCGATCACCGACGAGGTCGGATCGTCCATCTCGGCGTACTGCTCCCTCCGGGCACGGCGATGTGCGGGGTGGTGCGCTTGGGAGCATGACAGCGGGACGGAAATCAATCAAGCATGCTTGCTTGATTTTCTCGAGCGGCGAGCGGCGATCGGCGATCGGCGAGCAGCCGGCGGCGGACGGTGAACGGTGAACGGCGGGTGACGCGCGGCGGGGGCGGGTCCGGTCACAGGCGGTGGCGCACCCAGACGTTGGGTTCCACGTACACGGCCTGGTCGTGGGCGAGGCTGCACAGGACGGGCGTGAGGGCGTCGGGGACCCGCACCGGGCCGTCCGCGTCGAAGGGGAGGCCGGTCCACTTCCGCCACTGCTCGAGCGAGCCGCTGACCGTCATGCTGGCCGGGGCGACCTTCTCGATCACGCCGCCCGCCCGCACGTGCACCCGCAGCCAGGGGTCGCGCGGCAGGCCGTCGTCGTCCCGGGTCAGCCGGACGTACTCGGCCATGGGGGTGTCCGGTTCCAGGTGCTTGGCGTTCGGCCGCACCGGCGCGAGCAGCGCGTCGTGCCCCCGCGCGGCCACCGCGCCGCGCATGGCGGCCAGCATCCGGTAGGACAGGCCCCGGCCGAGGTGGCCGGCGCCGACGGTGATCTCCAGCGCGCTCGCCGCGGTGACGTCCAGGCCCAGCGCGCGGTCGCGGAACGCCCAGGCGATCACCCGGTCCCAGCCCTGGTCGGGGGTCTCCTCCCGGCCCTCCAGCACGGAGTTGAACGGCACGCTCATCGCCCGGGCCACCACCTGGTCGCCCTCGGTGGCGACCACGCAGTACTCGGGGAACTCCCGGATCACCCGGCTGTGCAGGGACGCGGACAGCAGGTCGTGCTGGACGAACTCCGGCCAGGTGTCCTGGAGGTCGTACATCCGCGGTATCAGCTCGGGGCGCTCGGCGAAGGTCGTGATCAGGATGTCGTCGTCAGTGGTCATTCCCGCAGGCTGGCAGACGGCCCGCGGTGATCCAACTCGTTTTGGACGCCCGCCCGGTCCCGGGCGCCCTCATCCCCCCGCGCCGCCCAGTTCCAGCACCCCGACGGTCTGCCCGCCGCTGACCTCGCCCGTCCTCCGGAACCCGAGCCCCAGGTAGAACCCCTCCGGCCCGTCCTCGCCCGGCTCCCAGGTCACGTGGAGCAGCGACCCGCCACGGCGCCGGATCTCCTCGGCCACCGCCCGGACCGCGAACCTGCCGTAGCCGCGCCGCTGTTCGGCCTCGGCGATGTTCAGCCGCCACAGGCCGGACCGGACGTCGCGCCGGGTGCCGTCGCCTGCCCAGTCGATGTCCAGGAAGGCCATCAGGAAGCCCACCGGCCGGTCCCCGTGCCGGATCAGCCGGGGCCAGGCGTGCTCCGCATGCACGTACGCCTCCGCCAGCGACTTCACCACCGGCGCGACCAGCCGCCGCTGCGCGGGGGCCACCTCGATGCCGATCGCCGTGTCGACGTTGTCCGGCGTGACCGGCTCCAGCCTCAGTCCCTCAGTCATGCGGGCACCCTAGGCGGCGCTCCTCCCCGGGTCCTAGGCCTTTTCTCCCATGTGCCGGCACCCCGCCGCTCCCTACCCTTGTCACCATGCCCACCATGCCCACCACGCCTTCCGCACGCCCCCGCACTGCCGGCTCCTCCCCCGAACTCCCGGCCCCCGCCGGGCAGGTGGGGCTCCCGTCCATGGAGGCGGCCCACATCCGCATGGCCCGCCCCTCCCGCGACCTCGACGCCGCGGCCCGCTTCTGGATCGACGGCCTCGGCCTGTCGCAGCTCTGGCGCACGGCAGGGGACGGCTCCCCCGGCGGCAACGGCCTGCTGATGGTCGGCCGGCCCGGCGCCTCCTGGCACCTGGAGCTCGCCCACAACGCCCTCGCCCCGGTGGACCCCCGCCCCACCCCGGAGGACCTGCTGGTGATCTACTGCGCCGGGCCCGTCCCCGAGGCCCTGGTCGCCCGCCTGGAGGCCCATGGCGGCTGCCGCGTCACCTCCCACAACCCGTACTGGGACCGCTGGGGGGTCACCGTCGAGGACCCCGACGGCTACCGGCTGGTGCTGTCCACACGGGACTGGTCCCACACGCCTTCCTGAGGCGTCCCGTTCGCAGGCCGCCTCCGCCGTGCGGGTCACGGCTCGGAGCACGGGGAGCCGGACATGGCTGCGGCCTCCGTGGTCACCCGAGACGGAGCTACCGGCGGTACCGGGGCCGGAGGCGGTGGGGGAGGTGCAACGGCTGCCGGGCCCGCTCAGTCGCGTACGGGTTCCTTGGTCGCGCGGAGGGCGCCGACCTGGGTGCGGACCGCGCCCATGCTCGCGGCGACGACCAGGCCGATGGCGGCCGCCTGGGCGGCGCCCAGCGTCTGGTGGAGGATCAGGAAGCCGGCGAGGGCGGCGACCGCGGGTTCCAGGCTCATCAGGATGGAGAAGGCGGAGGCCGGAAGGGTGCGGAGGGCGATCAGCTCGAGGGTGTAGGGCAGCACGGAGGACAGCACCGCGACGCCCGCGCCGAGGCCCACCGTCACCGGGTCGAGCAGTTCACGGCCCGCCGAGCCGATGCCCAGCGGGAGGACGAACAGGGCGGCCAGGGCCATCGCGATGGCCAGCCCGTCGGCCTGCGGGAAGCGGCGGCCGGTGCGGGCGCTGAAGACGATGTATCCCGCCCACATGGCGCCCGCGCCCAGCGCGTACGCGGCGCCCACCGGGTCCAGGCCGGAGAAGTCGCCGCCGCCGAGCAGGAAGACACCGGCCAGGGCCAGACCCGCCCACAGGACGCTCACCAGACGGCGGGAGCTGAACACCGACAGCGCCAGCGGCCCCAGGACCTCCAGGGTCACCGCCGGACCCAGCGGCATCCGGTCGGCGGCCTGGTAGAAGAGGCCGTTCATGCCCGCCAGCGTGGCCGCGAAGGCGACCACCGTGCCCCAGTCGGCACGCGAGTGGCCGCGCAGCCGCGGCCGGCAGACCACCAGCAGCAGCGCGGCGGCGACCACCAGGCGGATGGCGACCACGCCCAGCGCGCTGGTGCGCTCCATCAGGTTCACCGCGAGCGCGCTGCCGAACTGCACGGAGACGACCCCGCCCATCACCAGGCCGACCGGCCCGAACGCGGACCGGGCCCCGGCGGCGGGCAGCAGCTGGTCCTCGGCGCAGGCGACGGAGACCTCGTGGTGGCCGCGCGCGAAGCCGAAGTCG
>NZ_JACADT010000605.1:0-3527 GCF_013421635.1 Streptomyces sp. UH6
CACGACCAGGTCGGCCGGGGCCCCCTCGTCGAGGCCGGGGCGGCCCAGCCAGGACCGTGCCGTCCACGACGCCGCCCCCACCGCGTCCACGGCGGGGATCCCCGCCCGCACCAGTTCCGCGACCTCCTCCGCCACCAGCCCGTGCGGCAGCGTCCCACCGGCGTCGGTGCCGACGAAGACCGGCACGCCCGCGTCCCATGCGGAGCGCACCGTGTCGTGGCGCCGCTCGTGCAGCCGCCGCATGTGGGCCGACCAGCGGGGGAACTTCTCCTCCCCGCCCGCCGCCAGCTTCGGGAACGTGGCGATGTTGACCAGCGTCGGCACGATGGCGACGCCCCGCTCCGCGAAGAGCGGGATGGTCTCCTCGGTCAGCCCGGTGGCGTGCTCGATGCAGTCGATGCCCGCCTCGACGAGGTCCCGCAGCGAGTTCTCGGCGAAGCAGTGCGCCGTCACCCGCGCGCCCAGCCGGTGCGCCTCGGCGATGGCCGCCTCGACGGCGTCACGGGGCCAGCAGGGCGCGAGGTCGCCCACACCGCGGTCTATCCAGTCGCCGACCAGCTTCACCCAGCCGTCGCCCCGCCGCGCCTCCTGGGCGACGTGGGCGACGAGGTCCTCGGGCTCGACCTCCCAGGCGAAGTTGCGGATGTAGCGCCGGGTCCGGGCGATGTGCCGCCCGGCCCGGACGATCTTCGGCAGGTCGTCCCGGTCGTCGATCCACCGGGTGTCGGCGGGCGACCCGGCGTCGCGCAGCAGCAGCGCTCCCGCCTCCCGTTCGGTCAGCGCCTGCTTCTCCGAGACGTCGTCGGGGACCGCGCCGCCCTCGCCGAGTCCGACGTGGCAGTGGGCGTCGACCAGTCCGGGCAGGACCCATCCCTCGACGGTGCGGACGTCCCGGGCGCCGGACGGGCGGTCGTAGGTGATCCGCCCGCCGACCACCCAGATCTCGTCCCGGACCTCCTCGGGCCCGACCAGCACCCTCCCCTTCACCCGCAGCACCGCGTGATCACTCATGCACCGCACCCTAGGTCCCCGGGCCCGGCCACGTCATGAGGGCCGCGCGAGGGGCGTCGTGCGAGGCCGGGGGAGGCGGCGGGACGGGCGGCTCACGAGGGGCGGCACAGCCTCGGGTTGGCGAGGTCGGCGCAGGGCCGCTGCCCGTGCTCGCGGATCACGTCCTGGCCGACCTCCAGGGTGATGTACCGCAGGAACCCGGCCACCAGGGAGTCGGCCGGCGGCTGCCCGTACGTGTACGCGTACTCGGTCGCCCAGTACGGGTAGACGCCCCGGTCGGCGGCGTCCAGTTCGGCGGGCTGGCCGTCGATGCGCACCAGGTGGAGGCGGTCCGCCTCGGCCGCCGCCGCGTGGGCCTCCGCGTAGCCGAGGGCGCCCGGCACGGCGGCCACCGTGTCCAGGACCTCGTCCGTGGAGCCGCGTTCGCAGCGCAGCGCCGGGTTGTCGGGGCGCGCGACGCGGCTGCGGCAGTCCTGGGAGGTGAAGTTGGGCTCGGTGGCGCCGCCCAGCACCCGTTCCTCCAGGGCGCGGCGGCTGCCGGAGCTGGAGTACCGCCCGACCAGCGCGATCGGCAGGTCCTCGCCGCCGACGTCCTTCCAGTTGCGGTACCGGCCGGAGTAGATGCGCCGGATCTGCTCCGGCGTCAGGTCCTGGACTCCCGCCTCCTTGCCGACGACCAGGGTGAAGAGGGAGAACGACACGGGGCGCGGGAGGAGTTGCGGATGCCCGTCGCCCTTGCGGCCGTCGGAGAAGGCGAGCATCGCCGGGCCGTCCTCACCGGCCCCGCGGCCCGCCTCGTCCAGGGTGCGGACGCCTTCCTGACTTCCGGCCGCCCGGATGTGGATCTCCACCTCGCCGGGGGCGTCACGGCACGCCTCGCGGTAGCTGGCGGCGGCCTCCTCCACCACGGGGCGGAAGGCCGTGGAGCCGACCACGGTGAGTTCGCCGGAGGCGCAGTCCACCGCCGCGGTGGAGCTCTCCCCGGACACGTAGTACAGGGCGACGATCAGCGACGCCATGACGGTGATCAGCGCGACCGCGCCCCGGGAGACGCCCGCCCGGTAGCGGGTGCGGGTGACCCGGCCGCCCTTGATCCTGCTGACCATCACCGCGTCGGACTCGTCACCGTCCCGGTCGGGTGCGTCGTCCCCGTCGAGTTCGTCCAGCAGGACGAGCACCTTGTAGTGCTCGTTCCTGTTGAGCGGCACCCTGGGCAGCCGCAGCACGTCGGGGTCGGCCCGTTCCGGGTCCCGGTTGAGGTCGGGGATGGCGTTGGTGGGCGAGCTGGGACCGCGGCGCGTGGGGTCGAACGCCCGCACGACCCGACGGCGCGGGAAGCGGATGGAGAGCCCCACCGGGTCGGTCTCCATGTAGTCGTCGACGTCGACCGGGACCGAGCCGTTGTTCTCGACCCGCACCAGCACCAGCGACGGGTGCCGGGCGCCGGCGAACTCCCCGCCGAACGCGCGGGTGTCCATCTGGATCCGGTAGCCGAGCCGCTTCCTGCCGATGAAGAAGAACTCGTACACGCCGGCCACCGTCGGTATGACGACGCCGAGCACGGTGAGGGTGATCTCCCAGGGGAACGTGTCCATGGTGCGGACAAAAGTACGGTCGGGTTGCCGCCGTGGGGAGGCCGGGAGGAGCCGCGACCGGTGAAGTTCACCGGCCGTTGCCGCTTCGTTCGGCGCGGGTGCGGCCCTCGTACGCCCGGGGCCCGGAACCGGGCGGTCCACGGTGCCGGGCGGCCACCGGATACCCTCGGGGCGCATCGGTCTTACCGGCATTCCCGCATTCCCTGAGCGAAGAGAGCACCACCGTGACCCACCCCTTCCTGGACCTGGCTCCGCTCAGCGCCGCCCGTTTCGCCGCCGTCGCGGACCGGGTGGCGCGGCTCCTGCGCACCCGCAACGACGTCCTCATCACCCAGGGCGAGGCGCTGCTGCCGCTGGAGGGCGCGATCCGCGGGTGCGCGGGGCCGGGGACGGTGGCGCTGAACGTGATCACCGGCCCGTACGGGCAGACCTTCGGCGACTGGCTGCGGGACTGCGGCGCGACGGTGCACGACCTGGCCGTGCCGTTCCACACGGCGGTGACCGCCGGGCAGATCCGCGAGGCGCTGGCCGAGCACCCCGAGATCGACTTCGTCTCCCTGGTGCACGCCGAGGCGGCCACCGGCAACACCAACCCGGTCGCGGAGATCGGCGAGGTGGTCCGGGAGCACGGGGCCCTGTTCTACCTGGACGCCGTGGCCTCGGTCGGCGCGGAGCCGGTGCTGACGGACGCGTGGGGCGTCGACCTGTGCGTGATCGGCGCGCAGAAGGCGCTGGGCGGCCCGGCGGGCGTCTCGGCGGTGTCGGTGAGCGAGCGGGCGTGGGCGCGGATGGCCGCCAACCCGCGGGCGCCGCGCCACTCGTACCTGTCGCTGCTGGACTGGAAGGAGCGCTGGGTCGACCGCGGCCGCACGGCGCTGCTGCACGCGCCGGCGCAGCTGGAGATGCTGGCGCTGGAGGCCT
>NZ_JACADT010000606.1:0-3525 GCF_013421635.1 Streptomyces sp. UH6
CGATCCGCTCCGGCGCGTAGTCCGCGGCCGTCCGCCGGGTGTTCGCGGCCAGCCGGGCCCGCCGCGCGGGGTCCTCGATCAGTGACTCCAGGGCGGCCGCGAAGCCGTCGGCGCCGTCGGCCATGGGGACGAGCAGACCGTCGTGGTCATGGGTGAGGATCTCGCCGGGGCCGTGCGGGCAGTCGGTGGAGACGACCGGGACGCCGCAGTGGAGCGCCTCCACGACGGTCATGCCGAACGCCTCCCGGCTCGACGTCACGGCGGCGAGGGCGCCCTTGGCCCACTCCGGGTCGATGGGGGAGACCGGTCCCATCAGACGTACCTGTTCCTGGAGGCCGAGCGCGTCCACCTGGTCGCGCAGCTCCCGGGCCTTGTGGCCGCGGCCGTGGATCCGCAGGGACCAGTCGGGGTGACGGGGCGCGATGCCGGCGAAGGCGTCGATGAGCAGGTCGTAGCGCTTGAGCCCGACCAGACGGCCCGCGGCGACGATCACCTTGCTCCGCCCGTCGGACGGGACGACGTCCGGGGCGGGGACGCAGTTGGGGATCGCGGTGATCCGGTCCGCCGCGCGCGGGACGGCGGCCCGGTATTCGGCGGCGTCGGTCCGGGAGACGGTCACGAAGGCGTCGAGCCCGGCCAGCGCCCGGTTCTGGTGGACCCGCACATGGCCGGCGTGTCTGCCCAGGAGGAGGTGCTCCTGACCGATGCGCAGATACCGGTGGCGGCGGCCGTCCCGGGCCAGGTGACCCGTGAGGACCGGGCGGGTCGAGACGACGACGTCGGCGTCGGTCGTCCGCAGGAAGGCGGCGATCCGCTCGTCGGTGAGGCGGGACGGGGGCATCGGGCCGGACGCCACGCCGGTGTCCGTCCACATCGTCGAGGGCGCGCCCGCCCGGGGCGAGGACCGCTCGCAGCCCGGGGAGTCCGCGCGCCAGTCGACGAGCGGGCGCAGGCGGACCTCGGGGGAGAAGGGCAGCAGCGGGTCGTCGCGGGCCCGGTAGACGGAGACCACCTCGACCTGGTGCCCCAGGCCGGCCAGGGCCGCGCCGGTGTTGGCGGTGGCGCGGACGGTGCCGCCCATGCCGTAGGCGTTGTACACCAGAAAGGCGATCTTCATCCGAGAACCCCCCGGTACGCGACCCGGGCGCCGCGTCGCCCTGCCGCGGGCGGACGGAGCGCAGGGGCATGCGCTGCCGTGCCGTCGCCCATCCCCCGGTCCGAAGCTAACGGATTGTCACACAATTCATCCAGAGGTCCGGACAAAGCGGAAGGCCCGGCCCCGGCGGGTGATGCCGGGACCGGGCCTTCGGCCGGTCGTGCGCGACGGTCGCCGCGGCGTCAGTCCGTGCCGGACTCCATGGCCGCGCGGTCCAGCAGCTCGTCGTCCTCGGACACCTCGCCGCGGGAGGCGATGGCCTCCGCGCCGCCCTCGGGCATGGTGCCGATCAGGCCGGTGACCTGGGCGGCGCCCAGGGCGGGGCCGGCGCCGGTGCCGAGCAGGCCGAGACCCGCGTACTGCTCCAGCTTGGAGCGCGAGTCGGCGATGTCCAGGTTGCGCATGGTCAGCTGGCCGATGCGGTCCACCGGGCCGAACGCCGAGTCCTCGGTGCGCTCCATGGAGAGCTTGTCCGGGTGGTAGCTGAACGCCGGGCCCGTGGTGTCGAGGATCGAGTAGTCCTCGCCGCGCCGCAGCCTCAGGGTGACCTCGCCGGTGACCGCGGCGCCGACCCAGCGCTGCAGCGACTCGCGGATCATCAGCGCCTGCGGGTCCAGCCAGCGGCCCTCGTACATCAGGCGGCCCAGGCGGCGGCCCTCGCTGTGGTACTGGGCGAGGGTGTCCTCGTTGTGGATCGCGTTGACCAGCCGCTCGTAGGCGGCGTGCAGCAGCGCCATGCCGGGGGCCTCGTAGATGCCGCGGCTCTTGGCCTCGATGATCCGGTTCTCGATCTGGTCGGACATGCCCAGGCCGTGGCGGCCGCCGATGGCGTTGGCCTCCATCACCAGGTCGACGGCGGAGGCGAACTCCTTGCCGTTGACCGTCACCGGGCGGCCCTGCTCGAAGCCGATCGTGACGTCCTCGGTCATGATCTCGACCGACGGGTCCCAGAACCGGACGCCCATGATCGGATCGACCGTCTCGATGCCGTTGTCCAGGTGCTCGAGGGTCTTCGCCTCGTGCGTGGCGCCCCAGATGTTGGCGTCGGTGGAGTACGCCTTCTCCGTGCTGTCCCGGTAGGGCAGGCCGTGCGCGACCAGCCACTCCGACATCTCCTTGCGGCCGCCGAGCTCGGTCACGAAGTCCGCGTCGAGCCACGGCTTGTAGATCCGCAGGTTCGGGTTGGCGAGCAGGCCGTAGCGGTAGAACCGCTCGATGTCGTTGCCCTTGTACGTCGAGCCGTCGCCCCAGATCTGGACGTCGTCCTCGAGCATCGCCCGCACCAGCAGGGTGCCGGTGACGGCCCGGCCCAGCGGCGTGGTGTTGAAGTACGCGCGCCCGCCGGAGCGGATGTGGAAAGCTCCGCAGGTGAGCGCGGCCAGGCCCTCCTCGACCAGCGCGGCGCGGCAGTCGACCAGGCGCGCGACCTCGGCGCCGTAGGCCGTGGCGCGGCCGGGCACCGAGTCGATGTCGGGCTCGTCGTACTGACCGATGTCGGCGGTGTAGGTGCAGGGGACGGCGCCCTTGTCGCGCATCCACGCGACCGCGACGGAGGTGTCGAGGCCGCCCGAGAAGGCGATGCCGACGCGTTCGCCGACGGGGAGGGAGGTGAGGACCTTGGACATAGGAAGATTATGCATCATCCCGTATGGTCATGCAAAGAGGGTTCCGGAACGGTTCGCTCGCCGGCCGTCCTCGGCCCCGGAAGGTCCGGAAACCCCGGCGGCTCCTGCTGCTTCTGCGGCTCCGGACGTTCCGGCAGCTCCTGAGGGTCCTCGGGTGCGAGTCCGTGACGCCGCAGGTGCCGTTCGCAGGCGCGGGCCGCGGGGTGGACCGCCACGGCGGCCGTCAGGATGACCGCGGCGATCACCGCCCATCCCGCCGGGCCCCAGGACATGGCGAGGAAGGTGTACGCGGCCGGGGCCCAGACGGTACCCAGGTTGGAGCCGAGGTTCACCACGCCCTCGTACTCGCCGCGCCGCTCGGGGTCGGCCAGCTCGGCGACGAGTCCCCACTCGCCGGCCGACTGGTAGATCTCGGCGCCGGTCACCGTGATGTGTCCGACCCACATCAACAGGATCGTCACCCAGCCGGCCGTCTCGTGGGTGACCGCGATGATCGCGCACGAGGCCAGGAAGCAGAGGGCGCCGCGGCGCTGGGCGCGCAGCGAGTCGGCGACCGTGGCGACGCCGCGGGCGGCGGCCACCTGGAGGGCGACCGCCATCAGGGTGTTGGTGCCGTAGAGCCAGGCCAGCACCACCTTCGGGGCGTCGGTCTCGGTGACCAGCCAGAGCGGGATCACGGTGGTCAGCAGCACCTGGTGGGTGTGGAGCACGCCGTTGAGGAAGGTCAGCAGGACGAAGGCCCGG
>NZ_JACADT010000607.1:0-3524 GCF_013421635.1 Streptomyces sp. UH6
GGCCGTGGTCGGCGAGCAGGGCCTCGAGCCCCGCGGCGTACCCCTGACCGACCGCGCGGACCTTCCACGCGCCCTGCCTGCGGTACAGCTCCAGCGCGACCACCGCGGACTCGCTGTCCAGCCCGGTGATCGTGTAGCTGACCAGCGCGGGCCCCGGGGCGCCGGAGGCGACCACGGCGGTGAACGGAGCGGGCCCGCCTCCGAAGCGTTGCCCGGCCGGCAACGCCAGTACGACGCCCACCCGGTGCACGGTCTCCGGCAGCGCCGCCAGGTCGACCCTCACCCGGTGCTCAGCACCGTCGGGCCCCCCGGGCAGCTCCACTCCGGGCGGCCCGGCCGGACGTCCCGGAAGGATCACCCCCTCGGTGCCCGACAGGCGCCCCTGCTCGTCCGTGAGGACCGCCCCCACCGTCACCGGACGGCCGGCGGACACCCGGACCTCCGGTCGGGCCTCGGTGAGCGGATGGTTCTGGCCCCGCGCCAGCTCGGCCGTCATCGCGGTATGTCCCTTTCGTATGCCCGCCTCGGATGCCCGCCGCCGGGTCCGCCGCGTCAGAGCTGCCGGGAGATGTCCGGCAGGAGGTCCTGGAAGGTGCGGCCGTTGGACGGCGTGCCGATGGCCGTCATCGTCCAGCCCGGCCCGCTGCGGTGGACCTTGGCCATGATCTGCGCGGTGTACGCCCCGCCGCCGGCCAGCGTGTAGCGGGCCAGCTCGCGGCCGTTGGTCTCGTCGACCAGACGGCAGAAGGCGTTGGCGACCTCCTCGAAGGTCTGCCCGGTGAAGGAGTTCACGGTGAACACGATCTTGTCCACGTGCACCGGCACCCGCTGGAGGTCGACCAGGATGGCCTCGTCGTCGCCACCGGTGCCCGCGCCGCCGACCAGGTTGTCGCCGGTGTGCCGCACCGAGCCGTCGTCACTGACGAGGTGACGGAAGAAGACCACGTCCACCAGCTGGCCACCGGCGAACAGCAGCGCGGAGGCGTCCAGGTCGATCTCCCGGACGCGGCGGCCGAACAGACCGCGGCGCGGGGCGGACTGCCAGCCCAGCCCCATGCGGACCGCGGTGAGACTACCGCCGTCGTCCTTCTGCAGACTGATCGCCTGGCCCTTGGTCATGTTGACGGTCACGCGCGGTCCCCTCTCGGACTGATTCCCCGTGAATCCCCTCGCCCGCGGCCCCCCGCGGACGCTCCGACCCTATGGGTGCGTGCCGCCGGTCCGCCCGCCCCTTGCGGGATTTGTGTCGGTCCTGCAACACAGCACGGCGCCCGGACGGCGACGGGCGGCCCCGCTCAGGCCACGCCCGCCTCCTTCATCTGCCGCAGCTCCTTCTTCATCTCGGAGACCTCGTCCCTCAGGCGGGCGGCGACCTCGAACTGGAGGTCGGCCGCGGCGGCGCGCATCCGCTGCGTCATCTCCTCGATCTGCTGCGCCAGCTCGGCCGCCGGCCGGTCGGTGACCGCGCCGTCCGCCGCGGCCTTGGCGCCCTTGCCCTTCCGGCCGGCCGCCTTCGAGGAGGCCGTGGAGGACGCGGCCGGCACCGGGGCCGTGCCGGCCGCCTTGCCGCCGCCCTTGCGGTAGCCGGTGCCGAGCAGCTGCTCGGTGTCGACCTCCTCGCGGGCGATCTGCGAGACGATGTCGTTGATCTTCTTGCGCAGGGGCTGCGGGTCGACGCCGTTCGCCTTGTTGTAGGCGATCTGCTTCTCCCGGCGGCGGTTGGTCTCGTCGATGGCCTTGGCCATCGCCGGCGTGACCTTGTCGGCGTACATGTGCACCTGGCCGGAGACGTTGCGCGCCGCGCGGCCGATGGTCTGGATCAGCGACGTGCCGGAGCGCAGGAAGCCCTCCTTGTCGGCGTCCAGGATGGCCACCAGGGACACCTCGGGCAGGTCGAGGCCCTCCCGCAGCAGGTTGATGCCGACCAGGACGTCGTACTCGCCCGCCCGCAGCTCGCGCAGCAGCTCGATGCGGCGCAGCGTGTCCACGTCGCTGTGCAGGTAGCGGACCTGGATGCCCAGCTCCAGGAAGTAGTCGGTGAGGTCCTCCGCCATCTTCTTGGTGAGGGTGGTGACCAGGACCCGCTCGTCCCGCTCGACGCGCTCGCGGATCTCGTGCACCAGGTCGTCGATCTGGCCCTCGGTGGGCTTGACCACGACCTCCGGGTCGACCAGCCCGGTCGGGCGGATGATCTGCTCGACCTGGCCGCCCTTGGAGCGGGACAGCTCGTAGGCGCCGGGCGTCGCCGACAGGTAGACCGCCTGCCCGACGCGCTGCTGGAACTCCTCCCACTTCAGCGGCCGGTTGTCGAGCGCCGACGGCAGCCGGAAGCCGTGGTCGACCAGGGTCCGCTTGCGGGACGCGTCCCCTTCGAACATCGCGCCGATCTGCGGAACCGTGACGTGCGACTCGTCGATGACCAGGAGGAAGTCCTCCGGGAAGTAGTCCAGCAGGGTGTTCGGCGGGGTGCCAGGGCTGCGGCCGTCGAAGTGCATCGAGTAGTTCTCCACGCCCGAGCAGGTGCCGATCTGGCGGAGCATCTCGAGGTCGTAGGTGGTGCGCATGCGCAGCCGCTGGGCCTCCAGCAGCTTGCCCTGCTTCTCCAGCTCCGCGAGGCGCTGCTCCAGCTCCGCCTCGATGTCGCGCACCGACCGCTCCAGCCGCTCGGGACCGGCCACGTAGTGCGAGGCGGGGAAGACGTAGAGCTGCCGCTCGTCGCTGATGATCTCGCCGGTGAGCGGGTGGAGCGTGGTCAGCGACTCGATCTCGTCGCCGAACATCTCGATCCGGACGGCGAGCTCCTCGTACACCGGGAAGATCTCGACGGTGTCGCCGCGCACCCGGAAGGTGCCGCGGGTGAACGCCACGTCGTTGCGGGTGTACTGGATGTCGACGAAGCGGCGCAGCAGCTCGTCCCGGTCGATCTCCTCGCCGACCTTCAGGGGCACCATCCGGTCCACGTACTCCTGGGGCGTGCCCAGGCCGTAGATGCAGGAGACGGAGGCGACCACGACCACGTCCCGGCGGGTGAGCAGGGAGTTGGTCGCGGAGTGGCGCAGCCGCTCGACCTCCTCGTTGATCGAGGAGTCCTTCTCGATGTAGGTGTCCGACTGCGGGACGTACGCCTCGGGCTGGTAGTAGTCGTAGTACGAGACGAAGTACTCGACGGCGTTGTTGGGCAGCAGCTCGCGGAACTCGTTCGCCAGCTGGGCGGCGAGGGTCTTGTTGGGCGCCATCACCAGCGTCGGCCGCTGGAGCTGCTCGATCATCCAGGCGGTGGTGGCGGACTTGCCGGTGCCGGTCGCGCCGAGCAGCACGACGTCCTTCTCGCCGGCCTTGATGCGCCGGGACAGCTCGGCGATCGCGGCGGGCTGGTCACCGCTCGGCTGGTAGGGACTGACGACCTCGAAGGGCGCCACCGTGCGTTCGATGTGGGAAACGGGCCGCATGCCTCCACGTTACGACCCGCCACCGACAACGTCCTCGGACCGCGGTCGCCGGACGGCGCGCGGCCCGGTCCGGTC
>NZ_JACADT010000608.1:0-3523 GCF_013421635.1 Streptomyces sp. UH6
GTCGAGGGCGCGGCGGCGGGCGGTGGCCACGTCGAAGAGCACCCGTCCGTCGACGTCGTCAGGGAGGCACCGTCACCGCACTGTTGGCGCGAACTTCCGGCGCCAGGCCAGCGAGACGTAGACCAGGGCGACGAGCACCGGGACCTCGATCAGCGGGCCGACCACGCCGGACAGGGCCTGGCCGCTGGTCACCCCGAAGGTGGCGATGGCGACCGCGATGGCCAGCTCGAAGTTGTTGCCCGCCGCCGTGAAGGCGAGGGTGGCGGTGCGGTCGTAGGCGAGACCGATCGCCTTGCCGAGCAGGAAGGTGCCGCACCACATCACCGTGAAGTACACCAGCAGCGGCAGCGCGATACGGGCCACGTCCAGCGGCTGGGAGGTGATGGTGTCGCCCTGGAGGGCGAAGAGGACGACGATGGTGAAGAGCAGGCCGTAGAGGGCCCAGGGGCCGATCTTGGGCAGGAACGTCGTCTCGTAGTTCTCGCGGCCCATCTTCTTCTCGCCGACGCGGCGGGTGAGGAAGCCCGCCAGCAGCGGCACGCCGAGGAAGATGACGACGTTGAGGGCGATCTCCCACGGGGAGACGTCCAGGCTCTGGCCGTCGCCGAGGCCCAGCCGGCCGGGGAGCAGGTCGAGGTAGAACCAGCCGAGCAGGCCGAACGCGATCACCTGGAAGACGGAGTTCAGCGCCACCAGGACGGCGGCGGCCTCGCGGTCGCCGCAGGCGAGGTCGTTCCAGATGATGACCATGGCGATGCAGCGGGCCAGGCCGACGATGATCAGTCCGGTGCGGTACTCCGGCAGGTCCGGCAGGAAGATCCAGGCCAGCGCGAACATCACGGCCGGGCCGACGATCCAGTTGATCACCAGGGAGGAGACCATCAGCTTCTTGTCACCGGTGACCGCGTCGAGCTTGTCGTAGCGGACCTTGGCCAGCACCGGGTACATCATGATCAGCAGGCCGAGGGCGATGGGCAGCGAGATGCCGCCGATCTCGACGGCGGCGAGGGCGTCGTTGATGCCCGGGACGAGCCGCCCGAGGCCGAGGCCCACGACCATGGCGAGCAGGATCCAGACGGCGAGAAAGCGGTCGAGCGTCGACAGCTGGGCGACGACCGAGGACTCCTCGGCGGCCGGTGCCGCTGTTTCGGTGCGGGTCACGGGCAGGCCCTCTTGTTGTCGGCGGCGTTGCGAGCGGACTCGGCCAGGTCGGTGAACTGTCCGGCGAGCTGGGCGATGACGTCGGGCCGCAGCTTGTAGTAGGTGAACCGGCCGCACGGCTCGGTCTCGACCACACCGGCCTCGCGCAGCACCCGCAGGTGGTTGGAGAGGTTGGTCTGCTTGGCGCCGGTCTCCTCGACCAGGTGCGTGGTGCAGAGGGTTTCGCGGGCCAGCAGGGTCACGATCCGGAGCCTGAGCGGGTCGGCGAGCACCCTGATCAGTTCAGTGTCGACTGGCATCAGCATGTACTGATACTTTCACATCAGTGGTGGCTGACATCACCAGGTGCTGATGTCATTGTTCGCTGAACTCAGTAGTGCCTGATGCCGTCGCGAGACAAGAGAGTCCCTCCATGTCCGAGAAGCCCTCCGTTCTCTTCGTCTGTGTCCACAATGCGGGCCGGTCCCAGATGGCCGCCGCGTGGCTGTCCCACCTGGCGGGGGACCGCGTCGAGGTGCGTTCCGCAGGCTCCGACCCGGGTGGGAACGTCAATCCGGCCGCCGTCGAGGCCATGCGCGAGGTCGGCATCGACATCTCGGCCGAGGTGCCGAAGATGCTCACGGTCGACGCCGTGCGGGAGTCCGACGTCTGCATCACCATGGGCTGCGGGGACACCTGCCCGGTCTTTCCCGGCAAGCGCTACCTCGACTGGCAGCTCGAGGACCCGGCCGGCCGGGGCGTCGAGGCGGTCCGCCCGATCCGTGACGAGATCAAGAAGCTCGTCGAGGGCCTGATCGCGGAGATCGCGCCGGAGAAGCCGGAGGCCACGGCGTGAGCGCGGTGAGGTGCGCGAGGTCGCCGTCGTCGGCTCCGGCCCGCCCGGTTGCACCACGGCCCTCCACACGGCCCGGGCCCGGCTCGCCGCCGGTGTTCGGCGGCGCGCTTCACGTCGGCGGCCCGCTGACGACGACCGCCGAGGTCGAGAACTCCCCCGGCTTTCCCGAGGGCGTCGACGGCCCGGACGTGATGCGGAACGTGCGGGCCCAGGCGGAGAAGTTCGGCCCGGAGACCGTCGAGGACGACATCGGGCCTGGAGTTCTGCTCGTCACTCGCGCGATGGACGAGACCGTGGTCCCTGAGCTGAACTGCCGGCTCGGAGACCACGGTTTGAGACGTCAGCCGTAGGTGTAGAAGCCCGACCCGGACTTCCGGCCCAGCCGGCCCGCGTCGACCATGCGCTGGAGCAGCGGGGGAGCGGCGTACAGGGGCTCCTTGTACTCCTCGTACATCGAGTACGCGACCGAGGCCACGGTGTCGAGGCCGATCAGGTCGGAGAGCTTGAGCGGCCCCATCGGGTGGGCGCAGCCCATCTCCATGCCGTTGTCGATGTCCTCACGGCTGGCGATGCCCGACTCGAACATCCGGATCGCCGACAGCAGGTACGGGATCAGCAGCGCGTTGACGACGAAACCGGAGCGGTCCTGGGCGCGGATGGAGTGCTTGCCGAGAGCCTTCTCGGCGAACAGCTGCGCCCGGCTGAGGGTGCCCTCGGAGGTGGTCAGCGCGGGGATCAGCTCGACGAGCTGCTGCACGGGCGCCGGGTTGAAGAAGTGGATGCCCACCACCTGGTCCGGACGCGAGGTGGCGACGGCCAGCTTCACGAGCGGGATGGAGGAGGTGTTGGAGGCGAGGATGGCGTCGGGGCGGGTGACCACCTGGTCCAGGACCTGGAAGATCTCCGTCTTGACCTGCTCGTTCTCGACGACGGCCTCGATCACCAGGTCACGGTCGTGGAACTCGCCGAGGTCGGTGGTGAAGTCCAGGCGCGCCTCGGTGGCCGCGCGCTCCTCCTCGGTGAGCTTGCCGCGCTCCACCGCCCGCTGGAGCGACGTGAAGACGCGGGTACGCCCGATCTCCAGGGCTTCGCCGGTGGCCTCGGCGACCTTCACGTCCAGACCGGCGCGGGCGCAGACCTCGGCGATGCCGGCTCCCATCTGGCCGGAGCCCACCACTCCCACGCGTTCGATGTCGCTCACATCGTCCCTTTCGTGATCATCATCGGGTCGGACAGGGTGCCGTCGGTCGGCGCCTGCTCCGATCGAGCACGTTACCTTCGCGGCTCCGACGATCGATCATTCGGGTGGGGCATGCTGGGTGACCGATGTCTCAGCGGTACTGCCCGTGCCCGGGCGGCCGCGAAACGTGAGGGTCCGTGATCCGCCTCCGCGTGGGGCCGGGGCGCGACCCGATGGAGGTACGGCTGATGGCAGGGCTCACCCGCAGGACGTTCGCCGCGAGCGCGCTGGCCGCGCTTCCCGCGCTGTTCGCCACCGGTGCCGAAGCGGCCGGGGCCGATGTCGCG
>NZ_JACADT010000609.1:0-3522 GCF_013421635.1 Streptomyces sp. UH6
CGGGCCGCCGGTCTGTGGCTGGGCGCCGTCCGTGACCACGGTCCCGCGCCACGCCTGGAGGGGGACGGGGACGGTCCGGTGACCGTCGCGGCGACGCTCCGCGAGGGCGAGGCGCTGGCCCTCGTGCTCGGTTACGACGGCGCGCCGCACGGACCGTTGACCATGGAGCTGGTCGACCGGATGCGGGACGAGACGCAGGACGCCTGGCGCGCCTGGGACGCCCGCAACAGCTACGAGGGGTTCGGGGCCGAGCACGTCCGGCGCAGCGCGCTGACCCTGCGCGGCCTGATGACCGCCGACACCGGCGCGCTGCTCGCCGCGGCCACCACCTCGCTGCCGGAGTGGGTCGGAGGCGGGCGCAACTGGGACTACCGCTACCTGTGGCACCGCGACGCCGCGCTGGTCGTCCTCTCGCTGATGCGCCTGGGCCACCGGGCCGAGGCGGGGGTGTACCTGCGCATCCTGCTGGACCACAGCGCCCGGGGCTCCGGCGCGCTCCAGCCGATGCTCGACGTGGACGGGCGCGCCGAGGGCGAGGAGACCGTGCTCGGGCACCTGGGCGGGTACCGCGGGTCGCGGCCGGTGCGCGTGGGGAACAGCGCCTTCGCCCAGCACCAGCTCGACGTGTACGGCCAGGTGCTCGACGCGGCGTTCGTCTATCAGCAGGCCGTGCTGGGCACCGGCGAGGAGCTGACCGCCGGTGAGCTGAGCGCCGTGTACGCGGTGGTGGACGAGGCGGCCCGCCGCTGGCGGGAACCGGACGAGGGCCTCTGGGAGGTGCGGACGGGGCGGCGGCACTGGACCGTCTCCAAGCTGTACGCCTGGGTCTGCTTCGACCGGGGCGTGCGCCTCGCCGAGCTGACCGGCGACGGCCGTCCCGCCCTGGACCACTGGCGCCGGCAGCGGGACGAGGTCCGCGAGGAGGTCCTCACCCGGGGGTGGAACGAGTCCGTCGGCGCCTTCACCCAGAGCTACGGCTCCGCGAACCTCGACGCCTCGCTGCTGGCGGTCCCGCTGCTCGGCTTCCTGGACGGGACCGACCCCCGGGTGGTGTCGACGCTGGAACGCGTCGACGAACGGCTCGGCGAGGACGGCTGGCTGGTCCACCGCTACGATCCGGTGGCCACCGACGACGGCGTCGGCGGTCCCGAGGGCGGCTTCCTGCTCTGTTCCTTCGCCATGGTCTCCGCGCTGGTGCTGGCCGGACGCGTGGACGAGGCGCGTCGGCGCTGGGAGGAACTCTGCTCCCGCACCGGCCGGTTCGGGCTCTTCTCGGAGGAGATGACCGTCCAGGGCGTCATGCTCGGCAACTACCCGCAGGCGTTCACCCACCTCGCCCTGATCAACGCCGCGATGAACCTGGACGCCGCAGGCTCCGAGGAGGCCCTGCGCGCCTGGGCCGCCCGCGACGGCCGCCGCGACGACCGCTGACAAGGCGGGGCCCCGAACCCCCGCCGGGGCTACTCCTCCCCGCCGTCACGCCGCGGGCGGGAGGCCCGGCTCGCGCTGCCGGCCAGCTCGCTGCCGAGCAGCGTCACCCTGGCCACACCACGTGCCCAGCGGGGGGCGTCGCCCCGCGCCGCCCAGTAGACGCAGCCGCAGCCGCCGAGGACGAGCAGGAGGAGGCCCCCCAACACCAGCACGAACACGCCGCCCCACCCCTTCTAGCCGACGACGTCGAGCGCCGTGCCGTACAGCCGGTCGACCTTGAGACGGAGGACCACGCGGCGCTCGTCGACGAGCTGCCGGAGGAAGGCCTCCTCGTCCTCGGGCTTCGCCGCCTCGGGGACCATCCCCAGCAGCTCCCGCCCCACCGCGTCGCCGGGCGCCGTCGTGACGTCGGAGACCTCGGCGTCCCCCTCGGCCACGGCGAACGACCACACGTCGCCGCCCTGCACGTGCAGCGCGGCGCGGGTGTTGCGGCGCAGGTGCGCCACCTTGACCCGCTCGGCCGTCGTCGAGAACCGCACGACGCGGGCTTCGGGGTCCCAGCTGTACAGCATGGTCGTCAGGTGGGGGTGGCCACTGCGCTTGACGGTGGCCAGCGTGCCGAACTGCTGGGTGCCGAGCAGGCTGGAGAGGGCTTCGTCGGACAGTGGGCGAGGCGCGGGTCCCTGGGTCATGTCCGGTGGGACGCGTGTGACGGCACATCAGTTCCCTTGCGGGGCGCACTTGTCGGCCTCACCGACCACCAGATTGCTGGCCCGCAGCGCCTCCACCAGCCAGGGCGGCGCCGAGGCGGTGGATCCGGTGGAGTAGGGCGGCTCAGGGGCGTACTCGATGACCAGCTGGATCGCCTCGGCGACCTGCGCACCGGACATCCGGCCGGTCATGTGGAGCGCGAAGTCGATGCCGGCCGAGACCCCGGCCGCCGTGCCGTACTTGCCGTCGACGACGATCCGCTCTCCCCCGACCGGGGTCGCGCCGTAGGCCTCCAGCATGTCGAGGCAGATCCAGTGCGAGGTGGCCCGGCGGCCGGCGAGGAGGCCGGCGGCGGCCAGCAGGAGGGAACCCGAGCAGACGGACGTGGTCCAGGTGGTGGCCGCGTCGGCCGTGCGGATCCACTCGAGCGTCGGCCGGTCGTCGAGGAGGGCCGCGCAGCCGGGGCCGCCGGGCACCAGCAGGACGTCCGGGTCGGTCATCTCGGAGAACGGCACGTCCGCGGTGAGGGCGAGGCTGCCCATGTCGGTGCGGACGGGGCCGGGGCGGGCGGCGGTGAAGACGACCTCCGCGCCGGGGATCCGGGAGAGGACCTCGTAGGGCCCGACCGCGTCCAGCGCGGTGTGGCCGTCGTACAGCAGGATGGCGATCTTCGTGGTCATCGGTTGCCTCCGTCGGGTGTGTGGGACAGGTGGGCGGGCGCCGACGGCCGGAATCGGCGCCGGTACTCCGCGGGTGACACGGACAGCGCGCGCAGGAAGGCCCGCCGCATGGCCTCGGGCGTGCCGTAGCCGCAGGCGCGGGCGACCTCGGCGACGCCGTCCCCGGTGTCCTCCAGCCGCCGGCGCGCCGCTTCGAGCCGGACCCCGTCCACGTACCGTCCGGGCGTCGCCCCCACCTCGGCGGCGAAGGCGCGGGAGAAGTGACGGGGCGACAGCGAGGCCCGGCCGGCCAGCGCCTCGACCGACAGGTCGGCGTCGGGGTGTTCGTCGATCCAGCTCTGCACCTCCCGCAGCGGGTCGCGCTGCGCGAGCTGTGCGGCGAGCTGGGTGCTGAACTGGGCCTGGCCGCCCGGCCTCCGCAGGAAGACCACCAGGTGGCGGGCCACCTGCAGCGCGACCTGGCGCCCGAGGTCCTCCTCGACCAGCGCCAGGGCGAGGTCGATCCCGGCGGTGACCCCGGCCGACGTCGCGACGGCGCCGTCCCGGACGTGGATCGGGTCCGTCACCACCTCGGTGTCGGGGTAGCGCCGCGCGAGCGTGTCGCAGTACGCCCAGTGCGTGGTGGCGCGGCGCCCGGCCAGCAGCCCGGCCTCGGCCAGCAGGAACGCGCCGGTGCAGACGGACACGATCCGCTCGGCGC
>NZ_JACADT010000061.1:0-13537 GCF_013421635.1 Streptomyces sp. UH6
CGGGGGCGGCGTTCCGCCGGACCCCGGGGGTGGCGTTCCGCTACTCCGCGGGGGCGCCGTTCCCCTGATCCCCGGGGGCGTCCGGGTCCGCGTCGTCCTCGCCCCGCACGTACCGCAGCACGCCCCACATCCCGTCCTGGTCCGCCTCCGCGGGCGTCGGGCTCACACAGGCGTCCAGCTCCTTCGCCAGCCCCTCCGCGTCGATCCCGGACCCGATCAGCACCAGACCGGTCCCCCGCCGCTCATCGGGCCCCCAGGGCTCCGGGTAGAAGCGCAGGAACCGCCCCACGGCGTGCACCACGTACCGGTTGCGCGGGTCGTACGCGCCGAAGTCCACGTACCCCTTGATCCGGTACAACCCCTCCGGCCGCTCGTCGAGGAACCGCATCAGCCGCCGCGGGTCGATCGCCCGCCCGGCCTCGAACGACACGCTCTCGTACCCGGCGTGCAGATGCCCGCCGTACGCCTCGCCCTCCTGGTACACGTGCAGGTCGTCGAAGGACAGCTGCCCGATCCGCTCACCCGACGGCCGGCAGTCGAAGAGGAACTCCGGGTCGACCCTCCCGTACGACGCCGGCACCACCGCGGCCCCGTCGGCCAGTCCGCGCACCGTGCGCAGCACCGCCTCGCGGTCCACCGCACGGTCGATCTTGTTGACCACCACCAGGTCCGCCAGCGCCAGGTGCCGGTCGATCTCCGGGTGCCGCGCCCTGGTCGCCTCGAACTCGGCCGCGTCCACGACCTCCACCAGCCCGCCGTAGACGACCTCCGGCTGCTCGCTGGCCAGCACCATCCGCACCAGCTCCTGCGGCTCCGCCAGCCCGCTCGCCTCGATCACGATGACGTCGATCCCCGCCGAGGGCCGGGCCAGCCTGCCCAGGTACTCGTCCAGTTCCCCGACGTCCACGGCGCAGCACAGGCACCCGTTGCCCAGCGACACCGTGGAGTCGCCCAGCGCGCCGGCCACCGCCAGGGCGTCGATCTCGATGGCGCCGAAGTCGTTGACCACCGCTCCGATGCGGCTGCCTCCGCTGTGGTGCAGCAGGTGGTTCAGCAGGGTGGTCTTCCCCGCGCCGAGGAACCCTGCCAGCACGACGACCGGAATCTGCGGGGGCTGGGGGGTCTGCGGGGTCCCGCTGCTCATGTCGCGCCCTCTCTCACCGCACCGCGCGCCCCGGCGCACGCTGCTCGCTTCCGAATGCCGCCGCCAGGATATGAGGCCTGGGAAACGGCTCTTGGTGAACGATTGTTCGCGTCTCCTGCTGGGCAAACGTTTCACCATGGCGCCGGTCCGGGTGACCCGCACGTCCCTCCGTGCGCCTCCTTCTCCGCCTCCCGCCGATCAGCGCCGCTCGGCACCCTGGGAGCGGCAGCACAGAGCAGCGCCCACCGCTCGCCGGTCCCCGCCCGTGTCGACCGCTCCGACCCGACGACCGGCGCTCGGTCGTCCTGATCGGGGGATTGACATGGCCACACGGTTTTTACGCTCCGCGGTCGCCGCGTGCGTCGGCGCCGCCGCGGGGGCGATCACCGCGACAGCGGTCCAGCGACGTGCCCTCTGCGAACTCAAGGCCTGCCTCGAGCAGCACCTGGACCAGGCCCGCGCCATCCAGAGGGAGGTCAACCTCACCACCCAGCAACGCCTGCACTGGTCCCTCATGAGCAAGGCGTTCGACGACCCGGACCTCGCCGAGGTCCTCGACGTCTACGAGGGCCCGGCCGTCACGCCGCGCAAGCGCCGCCAGTACCTCTTCGCGAACGCCCAGTACACGAACCTGCTCTTCTACTACCGGCTCGGCAACCTCACCCGGACGGAGTTCGTGAAGTACGCCCGGGGACTGTTCCAGAACCCCGTGATGGTCGAGTACTGGTACGCCACCCAGCACCAGCGCGACACCGTGCCGCCCGACTCCGACGAGGCCGCGATGGGCCGCCTGATCGACGACCTGTTCCAGCAACTCGACGAGGCGGAGGAGTGGTGGGTGGCCGGCGATGCGCCCCCGGAGTGACAGCTCGGGTATTGCCCATAACGGATTGATCAACCCGGGCGTTGTCCCAGTCGCGACCGGGTTGACTCGCAAGCGATCCCACGCGGCGACCCCCGCCACCCGCCTCCCGCACACCGCCCGGCGAGCACGCCCCACAGGGACCTCGCGCAGGCAGACGCGCGGTGCAGGCCCCTTCAACGCACGACAAGAGGAACGCAACAGTGACACAGATCGTCCGTCGGATCGGCGTGCCGCCGACAGCTCGTGGCAGCGTCGGCGGCGGGAACTGCCCGGACATTTTCGAACTGTCCGACGGTAATTTCGCGGTGATCGGCACCGAGGCGACAGCCGACCTCGACGGCGAGCTCCCCGCCGACGCCTCGCGGGCCGATTACGAACGCATCGTGATCATCAGCCGGGACACCTTGGTGAAGGCCAAGGCGGACATCCCGGACGCCTGACTCCGGTGGTCCTTCGGAGCCGGGTCCCGCGCACCGCGCGGGGCCCGGCTTCGCACTGAGGTGGCACGCGTCCCCCGAACGAGCCCCGCCGAGCCGCGCCGGTCACCCTGGTCAGGTTAGGCTCACCTGTGTGAGTAGGTGCGCAACCGTGTCACGGGTCCTGGACGAGCCGATCGCCGGGACCGCGGTGCACGCGAGGACGTGGCTGCTGCTGGAGCAGCCCGGTCCGTGGGGTCCCGAGGCGCTCACGTCGAGCCGGCTGGACCCCGCGCTGGGGCGCGCCCTGAAGGACGCCGCGGCGGGCAGCGGGGTGCGGGTCGCGCTGATCCGGCGACCGGGACGTCACGCGGACCACGGATCTCCGCCCCTGCGGCAGGTGTACGCCGCGCACACCGTTCCCGGCGACGGATGGATACGCAGCGCCGTCACCTCCGAACCCGAGCGGCTGTTGGACATCGACTTCGCGGCGCTCGGCCGGGGCGCTCCCGGGGCCTTCGACGCCGCGCTGCCCGCCGCCGTGCCGCACAACGGCTGCCCCCTGGCTTTCGTCTGCACCAACGGCCGCCGCGACCGCTGCTGTGCGCTCCTCGGGCGACCGCTCGCCGCCGAACTGGCCGCCTCCGGGGTGACGGGCACCTGGGAGGTCACCCACCTCGGCGGGCACCGCTTCTCACCGACCCTGCTGGTGCTCCCCCACGGGTACGCGTACGGGCGCGTGGACGCCCCCGCGGTCAAGGAGGTCCTGCACCGGGCCCGGGAGGGACAGGTGGTCACTCAGCACTGCCGGGGCCGCTCGGCGTGGCCGCGGCCGGGACAGGCCGCCGAGCTCGCCGTGCGGGCGCGGATCGGGGAGACCTCGGCGGACGCCCTCGACGTCACCGGGCTCAGGCCCCTCCCGGCCGGCGACGAGGAGGGAGCCCCGCCGCTCTGGGCGGCCACCGTGGCACACGCCGACGGCCGCCGCTGGCGTGTGGTGGTGGCGGAGAACTCGGCCGGTCCGCCGCGCCCCGAGAGCTGCGGCGCACCCCTCGGCTCCCCCGTCCGGATGGACGTGCTGCGGATCGCGGAGGAGGGGGCGGAGACAGCGGACGGTCCGACCTCCTGATGTTCCGCGGGACATCGACGGCCGGGCGCCCCGGCGCACTGGAGTGCGCGGGGCGCCCGGCCGTGGGGTTCCCGGTGCGTCGTCCTGAGGACGCGCGGCAGGTGAGGCGGTCAGACGGCTCCCGCTCCGGTCAGGGACCGGACCTCGGTCTCCGCGTGCTTGGCCTCGTCCGGCTCCTCGGAGGAGGTCACCGTGCCGATCCACCCCGCCACGAAGCCCAGCGGGATGGAGATCAGTCCCGGGTTCTCCAGCGGGAAGAAGGCGAAGTCCGAGCCGGGGAACATGGACGTCGGCCTGCCGGACACCACCGGCGAGAAGACCACCAGGGCCACCGCCGGAATCAGGCCGCCGTAGACCGACCAGACGGCGCCCCGTGTGGTGAACCGGCGCCAGAAGAGCGTGAACAGCAGCACCGGAAGGTTGGCCGAGGCGGCGACGGCGAAGGCCAGGCCGACCAGGAAGGCGACGTTCAGGCTGCCGGACAGCAGGCTGAGCCCGATCGAGACGACGCCGATGCCCACGGCGGCGACCCGGGCCACCGCGACCTCGCTGCGCTGCTTGGCGCCCGCCCGGCGGAACGAGGCGTAGAGGTCGTGGGCGACCGACGCCGAGGAGGAGAGCGTGACGCCGGCGACGACGGCGAGGATGGTCGCGAAGGCGACCGCCGCCACCACCGCGAAGAGCACCGGACCGCCCGTCGAGTCGCTCCCGCCGCCCAGGTCGAGCGCGAGCAGCGGCACCGCCGTGTTGCCGGCCTCGTTGGACGCGCGGACCTCGTCACTGCCCACGATCGCCGCGGCGCCGAAGCCCAGCAGGATCGTCATCAGGTAGAAGCCTCCGATGAGGCCGATCGCCCACACCACGGACCGGCGCGCGGCACGGGCCGTGGGCACGGTGTAGAAGCGCGAGAGGATGTGCGGGAGGCCCGCGGTGCCCAGGACCAGGGCGAGGCCCAGGCTGATGAAGTCCAGGCGGTCGGTCCAGCTCCCGCCGTACTCCAGGCCGGGGGCGAGGAACGCCTCGCCGAAGCCGCTGTTGTCGGCGGCCGTGCTCAGCAGCTCGTTGAAGTCGCCGCCGAAGCGGACCATCACCAGCACGCCCAGCACCAGCGTGCCCGCCAGCAGCAGGACGGCCTTGACGATCTGGATCCAGGTGGTCGCCCGCATGCCGCCCAGGGACACGTAGACGACCATCAGGGCGCCGACGCCGATGACGGTCCAGGTCTGGGCCGCTCCGCCCGTGCCTCCGAGCAGCAGGGCGACGAGACTTCCCGCGCCGACCATCTGCGCGACCAGGTAGAGCACCGAGACGATCACCGAGGAGGTGCCGGCCGCGATCCGCACCGGCCGCTCCCGCATCCGGGCCGCGAGCACGTCGGCGAGCGTGAACCGGCCGCAGTTGCGCACGAGTTCGGCGACCAGCAGGAGCACCACGAGCCAGGCGACCAGGAAGCCGACCGAGTAGAGCATCCCGTCGTAGCCGAACAGGGCGATGAGGCCCGAGATGCCGAGGAAGGAGGCGGCCGACATGTAGTCACCGGCGATGGCGAGGCCGTTCTCCACCGGGGAGAAGAGCCGGCTTCCGGTGTAGAACTCCTCGGCGGAACCGTGCCGCTTGCGGCCGGCCCAGGTGGTGATGCCGAGCGTGACGGCGACGAAGACGCTGAACAGGACCAGCACGAGGGACTGGTGGTTGCCCGTCATGCGGCACCACCCCGGGCGCCACGCGTCAACTCCTGGGTGTCCCAGCGCAGCTGGAGGGCGGCACGGTCCCGGCGCAGCCGGGCGTGGCGCGCGTAGGCCCAGGTCAGGAGGAAGGTGCTGAGGAACTGGCCGAGGCCGGCGAGCATCGCCACGTTCACCGAGCCGGCCACCGGGGTGGCCATGAACTCGGTCGCGGTGGTGGCGGTCACCACGTAGGCCACGTACCAGAGGAAGAACGAGACGAAGGCGGGGACCACGAACTTGCGGTAGCGGCTGCGCACCTCCTGGAAGGCCGCGCTCCGCTGCACCTCCAGGTAGACGTCGGCGGCCGCGCGGTCGCTGCTCTCCTCCTGCGCCTGGCGCGCGGCCGGCACCGCGGGAGTCAGCTCTCCCGTGCCGTCCGTCTCACCCCAGCCGAAGGCGAGTGCGTCGTACCAGGGGTCGTCGAACCGCACCTCTCCGGTATCGCGACCGTCGTGCTTGTTCACCGAAATCTCCTTGTCCCACGGCTCCATTCGGCCGTAGGAACAATGATGGACAGACCGTGAACATCCCGGACTCTTTCGGCGGCTCTCTCACCCCATCAGGTGACCGAAAAGTCAACGGTCACAGGTGTATCTCCCGCACGGGTGATCCCCGGGTACACCCCACGCGGCGTTCCCGAGCGGGACCCGTCTGCACCGCGGGCACGCCTCCGGGTGGACACGCCCTAAGCGGACACGCCCTACCCGGGCATGCCTCCGCCCGGGTGTCCGAGGACACCCGGGCGGATCACGCGGCGGTCCCACCGCGCGGCGTGCGCCGTGCGGCGGACCGGACGCGGCCGGCTCGCGGTCAGGCGTCGATCCGGGAGCGGTCGAGCGTCGCCGCGGAGCTGGAGATGAACTCCTTGCGGGGTGCGACGTCGTTGCCCATCAGCAGGTCGAAGACCTGCTCGGCCGCCTCCAGGTCGGAGAGGTTGATCCGGCGCAGCGTGCGGTGACGCGGGTCCATCGTCGTCTCGGCCAGCTGGTCGGCGTCCATCTCGCCCAGGCCCTTGTATCGCTGGATCGAGTCCTTGTAGCGGACGCCCTTGCGCTCGAACTCCATCAGCGTCTCGCGCAGCTCGCGGTCCGAGTAGGTGTACACGTACTTGTCCTGGCCGCGCTTGGGCTGGACCAGCTCGATGCGGTGCAGCGGCGGCACGGCCGCGAAGACCCGGCCGGCCTCGACCATGGGCCGCATGTAGCGCTGGAAGAGGGTCAGCAGCAGGCAGCGGATGTGCGAGCCGTCGACGTCGGCGTCGGTCATCATGATGATCTTGCCGTAGCGGGCGGCGTCGATGTCGAAGGTCCGCCCCGACCCGGCGCCTATGACCTGGATGATCGCGCCGCACTCGGCGTTCTTCAGCATGTCGCTGACCGACGACTTCTGGACGTTGAGGATCTTGCCGCGGATCGGCAGCAGGGCCTGGAACTCCGAGTTCCGGGCCAGCTTCGCGGTACCGAGGGCGGAGTCGCCCTCGACGATGAAGAGCTCGCTGCGGTCCACGTCGTCGCTGCGGCAGTCGGCCAGCTTCGCCGGGAGCGAGGAGGACTCCAGCGCCGTCTTGCGGCGCTGGGCGTCCTTGTGCTGGCGGGCGGCGATCCGGGTGCGCGCGGCGGCCACGGCCTTCTCCAGGACCGCGCGCGCCTGCTGGGCGGCGTCCCGCTTGGCCGAGGTCAGGAACGCCTTGAGCTCCTTGGAGACGACCTGGTTCACCACCCGGCGGGCCGCCGAGGTGCCCAGGACCTCCTTGGTCTGCCCTTCGAACTGCGGCTCGGCGAGCCGGACCGTGACCACCGCGGTCATGCCCTCTATGGCGTCGTCCTTGACGACGTCGTCCTCGGCGACGCGCAGCATCTTCTTGCTGCGCAGCACCTCGTTCATCGTGCGGGCGATCGCCTGCTCGAATCCGGCCACGTGGGTGCCGCCCTTGGGGGTGGCGATGATGTTGACGAACGAACGCAGCGTGGTGTCGTAACCGGTGCCCCAGCGCAGCGCCACGTCCACGCCGAGTTCCCGGGTGACCTCGGTCGGGGTCATCTGGCCGTGCTCGTCGAGGACGGGCACGGTCTCCTTGAAGGTGCCCTGGCCGGAGAAGCGCAGGACGTCGCAGATGGGGCGGTCGGAGGCGAGGTACTCGCAGAACTCGCTGATGCCGCCGTCGTAGCGGAAGGACTCCTCGCCCTTGCTGCCGCCGTCACCGAGGCCGAACTCGTCCCGCACCACGATGGTGAGGCCGGGGACCAGGAAGGCGGTCTGGCGGGCGCGCTGGTGCAGGTTCTCCAGGGAGAGCTTGGCGTCCTTCAGGAAGATCTGGCGGTCCGCCCAGTAGCGGACGCGGGTGCCGGTCCGGCTCTTGGGGATCTTCCTCTTCTTGCGCAGCCCGCTGCCGGGCTCGAACTTCGCGTTCTCGCCCTGGCCGGAGAACTCGCCGGGGACGCCGCGCCGGAAACCGATGGCGTGCGTGTGGCCGTTGCGGTCGACCTCGACGTCCAGGCGGGCCGAGAGGGCGTTCACCACGGAGGCGCCGACGCCGTGCAGACCGCCGGAGGCCGCGTAGGAGCCGCCGCCGAACTTGCCGCCGGCGTGCAGCTTGGTCATCACGACCTCGATGCCGGAGAGGCCGGTCTTGGGCTCGACGTCCACCGGGATGCCGCGGCCGTTGTCCCGGACCTCGACCGAGGCGTCGTCGTGCAGGATCACCTCGATGTGGTCGCAGTACCCGCCGAGGGCCTCGTCGACGGAGTTGTCGATGATCTCCCAGAGGCAGTGCATCAGGCCACGGCTGTCCGTGGACCCGATGTACATGCCAGGGCGCTTGCGGACGGCCTCGAGTCCCTCCAGGACGAGCAGGTGCCGCGCGGTGTAGTTGGAACCGTCCCGATCTGCTCCGGTCAGCAGCGCTGTGGACGGCACGGTCGTGTCGGCGGTCACGCGGTTCGCTCCTCGCTGAATTTTTCTGGGCATGTCTGGGCGTCGCCGGGGGACGCTCCACGGCTCGGTCACCGCTCCAGAGAGTACCGATGCCTGATGAGGCCGATGTAACGCCACCCTCGTCCTCGATCAAACCCTAAGCCAGAATCGTATGGACGTTCGATACCTCGGAGGAGTGAAGCACACATCACGTTCCGCGGCAGGCATGAACCCTTTAGGCTCCGGGCACGTCCTCCTCAACAAGCGGCGTTCAGCCGTCGGAGGACCGACACTGGAAGAAGCGCGAACCCGTACGACACGAAGACACGCACTACGGCACATTCGCCGCCAACCGGCAGCAGACAGCCGCCTCGCCAAGAAATCTTTCGAGGAAAAGCCGCGAGCGGGAACGTTTTCGGCCTGGTTGGATGTTGACCCTGGTACGACAGCTCGTCGAGCTAGAGAAGAGGCGACGTGACTACTGTTCTGACCCCCGCGAGCCCGCTGACGGCCGCCGATCGCTGCGACCGCTGCGGCGCCCAGGCATACCTGCGCGTCGTCCTGCTGAGCGGCGGAGAACTGCTCTTCTGCGCCCACCACGGCCGCAAGTTCGAGCCGGAACTCAAGAAGATCGCCGCCGAGATACAGGACGAGACGGAGCGGCTGACGTCCTCCGGACCGGCCGCAGCCGAACCCGACGGAGAGCGCTGAGAGCGCCGACACTCCACCCACGACGAGCTAATCCGGCACAGGCCGGGTGACAAGGGCGGCCGCCTCCCCCGCCAGGGAGGCCGGCCGCCTCTGCTCGTTCCCCGCGCAGTCGGTCCCTGACCGTCCTAGGGCTGCCCGGCCAGGGCGCGCACGACCTCGGACACCCGGGTGTACACCCCCGGCTTCCGGGCCTGCCCGCAGCCGCTGCCCCAGGACACCAGCCCGATGAGCCGGCCCTTGGCCACCAGAGGGCCCCCACTGTCCCCCTGGCAGGCGTCGGGGCCTCCCCCGGGCTCTCCGGCGCAGAGCATCGCCCGGGGCATGTAGGCGCCCTCCGAGCCCCCCGGATAGGCCTCCTCGCACCACGTGTCCGCCAGGACGTGCACCTGCGCCGCCCGCAGCGACCGGGAGTAGGCCCCCGAGCCGTTGACGTCACCCCAGCCGTAGACCGTGGCGGAGGTGCCCGGGCGGTACGCGCCGTCACCCGCGGGGGCGGCCTTGACCACCGAGCTCCTCGGCAGCGGCTCCGCCAGGGTGAGCACGGCGAAGTCACCGGCGTTGGTGACCTCGTCGTACCCCGGGTTCACCCAGGTGTCCCGCACCTTGATCTCCCGGCCGCCCTCGCCGGTCAGCTCGGACCGTCCCGCGATCACCGCGAGGTCCGGCACCTGGTCGGGCGGCGTGCCCAGCACCTGCTCGCCCAGGCAGTGCGCGGCCGTGAGCACGGTGCTCGCGCCGATCACCGCGCCGCCGCAGAAGTGCCCGGCTCTCGTCTCGCCGAAGAGCCTGCGGCTGGAGACCGCCACGGTCCAGGGGGCCTGCTCGACCTCCACGGGGAACCCTCCGACGACGACACGCGAGGCACCGCCCCGAGCGGTTCCCGCGTCGGCGGCCGCCGGCACGGCCGGTACCAGCGCCGCCAGCGACGAGGCCACCGCCGCGACCCCCACGGCTGGGAGAAAACGCATGACATTCCTCACTCCGGGTCGACCATGTGTCGACCCAAAGTAATCCAGCGGGACCCGTCACCACAGGTGCGACGACGCGAAGGCCCGGCTCCCACCAGGGGGAGCCGGGCCTTCGCCGCGCTTTCCGACCGGTTGCGACCGGTCGCGGTCAGTCGAGGTAGTCGCGCAGGACCTGCGAACGCGACGGGTGACGCAGCTTCGACATCGTCTTCGACTCGATCTGACGGATGCGCTCGCGCGTCACGCCGTAGACCTTGCCGATCTCGTCGAGCGTCTTCGGCTGGCCGTCGGTGAGGCCGAAGCGCATGGAGACCACGCCCGCCTCACGCTCGGAGAGGGTGTCCAGGACGGAGTGCAGCTGCTCCTGGAGGAGGGTGAAGCTGACCGCGTCGGCCGGCACGACCGCCTCGGAGTCCTCGATCAGGTCACCGAACTCGCTGTCGCCGTCCTCGCCCAGCGGGGTGTGCAGCGAGATGGGCTCGCGGCCGTACTTCTGGACCTCGATGACCTTCTCCGGGGTCATGTCGAGTTCCTTGGCCAGCTCCTCCGGGGTGGGCTCGCGGCCCAGGTCCTGGAGCATCTGGCGCTGGACGCGGGCCAGCTTGTTGATGACCTCGACCATGTGCACCGGGATACGGATGGTGCGGGCCTGGTCGGCCATGGCGCGGGTGATCGCCTGACGGATCCACCAGGTGGCGTACGTGGAGAACTTGTAGCCCTTGGTGTAGTCGAACTTCTCCACGGCGCGGATCAGACCGAGGTTGCCCTCCTGGATCAGGTCCAGGAAGAGCATGCCGCGGCCCGTGTACCGCTTGGCCAGCGAGACGACCAGTCGGAGGTTGGCCTCCAGCAGGTGGTTCTTGGCGCGGCGGCCGTCCTCGGCGATGATCTCCAGCTCGCGCTTGAGCTTGGGTGCGATCTTGTCCGAGTTGGCCAGCTTGTCCTCGGCGAACAGACCGGCCTCGATGCGCTTGGCGAGCTCGACCTCCTGCTCGGCGTTGAGCAGCGGGACCTTGCCGATCTGCTTGAGGTAGTCCTTGACCGGGTCCGCGGTGGCGCCGGCCGCGGCGACCTGCTGGGCCGGAGCGTCGTCCTCGTCCTCGTCGGACAGCACGAAGCCGGCGCTCTCGGCGCCCTCGGGCTCGTCGCCGGCCTTGCCGGGAGTCTCCTCGAGCTCCTCCTCGACGAGGTCCGGGTCGTCCTTCTTGGACGCCGTCTTCTTCGCCGCGGTCTTCTTGGCGGTGGCCTTCTTGGCCACCGTCTTCTTGGCGGTGGTCTTCTTGGCCGCGGCCTTCTTGGCGGGCGAGGCGGCCTCCGCCTCCTCACCCTCCTCGACGGGAGCCGCGGGAGCGGCGGTCTTCTTGGCCACCGTCTTGGCGGCGACCGACCGGGTCGTGGTGCGCTTCGCGGTGCTCTTGGCGGCGACGCTCTTGCGGGCGCGCTTGGGCTCCGCCGCGTTCACCATCAGCGTCACGCCCTCGTCCTCGAGGATCTGGTTGAGGCTGCGGAGAACGTTCTTCCACTGAGTGGCCGGAATCTGGTCGGCTTCGAAGGCGCGACGCACGTCATCGCCGCCGATCTGCCCCTCAGCCTTCCCACGCTCGATGAGCGCCATGAGAGAGACGGACTCGGCGATCTCCGGCGGGAGCGTACGGGATGTGCTGGCCGACACGAACAACCTCTCGGAACGTTGGAAAACGGCTTCCGGCCCCGTCCGCGAGGACAGGAGCCGACGACCGCCGACCTGGGGATGAGCCGACGGCGCGGGCTCGGGCCGGGAGGGGAAGCGCCGCGTACGGCGTCCGTATTCCTTCCTCGGCTGTCACCTATTAGGTCATCGCGCTGCTCCGCCGAGCGTTACGCCCAATCTGCGTGGCCCGAGTCACACCGCGAAAGGGTGCAATACCGAAGATAGTCGGTCATCGCCGGTCACGGACCGACCGTTTTCCGCAGATCTCGTGATGCAGGACACCCCCGCCCCGCGGACACCGGAGGGGGATGAGTCGCCGTGGCCGGACGCGGGGGCCGCGCCGACGCCGGACGGGAGGGGCCGCCGGGACATCGCCCCGGCGGCGCCCGGCCCCTCTTCCGTCAGTGCTCGCGGGGCGCCGGGACGACGGTGTCCGGGTGCACGGTGAGCAGCTGCCGCATCGCGGCCTCGGCGGCCGCGCCGTCGGCCTGCGCCAGGGCCTCCACGATGCGCGCGTGGTGGGTCAGCGAGGTCTCGTTCGGCCGGTCGCAGCCGGTGACGGGACCTCCCGAGACCTGGAGGGCGGACGAGACGATGCCCGAGAGGTGCTCCAGCATCCGGTTACCGGCGACCTGGATGAGCAGGGAGTGGAACTCGGCGTCGGCCCGGGAGAAGGTCAGGGCGTCACCCTGGGCCACCGAGTGGTTCATGATCTCGACCATGTCGGCGAGGCGTTGCTGGACGTCCTCCCGGCCGTGCCCGGCTGCCAGCCGCGCGGCGAGCGGCTCGATCGTCCAGCGCAGCTCGGTCAGCTCCCGGCGCTGGTTGTCGCGCTGGGGACCGAAGGCCCGCCATTCGATGATGTCGGGGTCGAGCAGATTCCAGTCGCTGACCGGCCGCACCCGCGTGCCCACGTTGGGCCGGGCGCTGACCAGGCCCTTGGCCTCCAGCACGCGGAGCGATTCGCGGACGACGGTGCGGGACACCTCGAACCGCTGACCGATCTCCTCGGGGACGAGCGGCCGGTCCGCCCCCAGGTCGCCGGAAACGATCATCTGTCCCAGCTGCTGCACGAGTTGGCCGTGCAGTCCGCGGCCACGGCTTCCGGCCGCGCGGCGGGCACCGACCCGGCCGAGCTCCGGTTCGGCGTCCCAGGAGGGCACGCCGACCCTGTCCGCCGTGGGGCCCTCGGCGTAGGGGTAGCGGTCGATTTCACCCGCGCCGGCCAGGCCGGAGTCGGCGGAGCGGGCGGCGGTCATCATGGTGTGCGCAAGGGTACTCACGAAGTCTTTTGTCGGCGCTGGCGCCAACTCCCTTGAGCGCTTTGGTGAAAAGCACACGAAAGGGTGATCGCTCACCCCGTCTCAATTGACGCCTTATCGGAAAGAAATGTGACGTTCCATGGCGAGTTGGGCGTACGGGGGGACTCCGAAGCGTCGAGCGGTCACCTTCGGCCCCGTTCCGGACGCTGCCGGGCCACCCTGCGCAGCCCTGTGAACAGGTACGCGCACACCAGCGCCGCGAGCGACAACGCCATCGCGACGCCCATGGGTTGACCGATCACCCGCAGCGCCTCCCCGGCAGCTCCGGGGCGGCCGAGGGGCCATCGGGCGAGCAGTTCACCGCTCCACCGCAGCGGACGTCCGGCCCCCGCGGCGGGCAGGAGGAGTCCGACGGCCCGGTCGGCCAGCGGGGTCGCGACGACGGGGACGGCGAGCACCGCGGCGAGCCCTCCGGCGACGGACCGGAAGAGCCCGGCGGCCAGCACGCCCGCCCACGCGCACGCCGTCACCAGGGCGAGCCAGCCCGCCGCCAGGGCCGGCCACCCGGGAGGCAACGCGGTGTACTCCTCGCCGAGGAACAGCCTCAGCAGCAAGGCGTCGACGACCACGGCGACGAACGCGGGCACGGCGGCCGCCGTCGCCGAGACCAGCAACTTGGCGACCAGCATCCCCAGTCGCCGAGGAGCGGTGC
>NZ_JACADT010000610.1:0-3504 GCF_013421635.1 Streptomyces sp. UH6
TGGAGCGGGGTCAGCCGAGGAGGGTGACGTCGCGGACGGCGCCCTTGTCGGCGCTGGTGGCCATGGCGGCGTAGGCCCGCAGGGCCGCGGAGACCTTGCGGTCGCGGGCGCGCGGGGCGTACCGGCCGCCCAGCGCCTCACGGCGCGCGGCCAGTTCCTCGTCGGAGACCAGCAGTTCGATGGTCCGGTTCGGGATGTCGATGCGGATCCGGTCCCCGTCCTCGACGAGCGCGATGGCGCCGCCGGACGCAGCCTCCGGGGAGGCGTGTCCGATGGAGAGCCCGGACGTGCCGCCGGAGAACCGCCCGTCGGTGACCAGCGCGCAGGCCTTGCCGAGCCCGCGGCCCTTGAGGAAGGAGGTCGGGTAGAGCATCTCCTGCATGCCGGGGCCGCCCTTGGGGCCCTCGTAGCGGATCACCACCACGTCGCCCTCGGTGACCTGCTTGTTCAGGATCTTCTCGACGGCCTCCTCCTGCGACTCGCAGACCACCGCGGGACCCTCGAAGGTCCAGATGGACTCGTCGACGCCGGCCGTCTTGACGACGCAGCCGTCGACGGCGAGGTTGCCGCGCAAAACGGCGAGGCCGCCGTCCTTGGAGTAGGCGTGCTCGGCGGAGCGGATGCAGCCGTTCTCGGCGTCGGTGTCCAGCGCCTCCCAGCGCTCGGACTGCGAGAACGCCTCGGCGGAGCGGACGCAGCCGGGGGCGGCGTGCCAGAGCTCGACGGCCTCGGGGGACGGGGAGCCGCCGCGGACGTCCCAGGTCTTCAGCCAGTCGTCGAGCGAGGCGCTGTGGACCGAGTTGACGTCCTCGTTGAGCAGACCGGCCCGGTGCAGCTCGCCGAGCAGGGCGGGAATGCCGCCGGCGCGGTGCACGTCCTCCATGTAGTACGTGCGGTCCTTGGCCACGTTGGGCGCGACCTTGGCGAGGCAGGGCACGCGGCGGGAGACCTCGTTGATCTGCTCCAGTCCGAAGGGGACGCCGGCCTCCTGGGCGGCGGCCAGCAGGTGGAGGATCGTGTTGGTGGAGCCGCCCATGGCGATGTCCAGCGCCATGGCGTTCTCGAAGGCGGCGAGGGTGGCGATGTTGCGCGGCAGGGCCGACGCGTCGTCCTGGCCGTAGTACCGGTCGACCAGGTCCATCACCGTGCGGGCGGCGTCCTCGTAGAGGGCGCGGCGGGCGGTGTGCGTGGCGAGGACCGAGCCGTTGCCCGGCAGGGAGAGGCCGATGGCCTCGGTCAGGCAGTTCATCGAGTTGGCCGTGAACATGCCCGAACAACTGCCGCAGGTGGGGCAGGCGGACTCCTCGATGCGGAGCATGTCCTCGTCGGAGACCTTGTCGTTGACCGCCTCGGAGATGGCGTCGACGAGGTCGAGCGTGCGGACGGTGCCGTCGACCAGGGTGGCCCGGCCGGACTCCATGGGGCCGCCGGAGACGAAGACGGTGGGGATGTCCAGCCGCAGCGCGGCCATCAGCATGCCCGGGGTGATCTTGTCGCAGTTGGAGACGCAGATCATCGCGTCGGCGCAGTGCGCCTCGACCATGTACTCCACGCTGTCCGCGATCAGGTCGCGGGAGGGCAGGGAGTACAGCATGCCGCCGTGCCCCATGGCGATGCCGTCGTCGACGGCGATGGTGTTGAACTCGCGCGGGATGCCCCCGGCCGCCGTGACGGCCTCGCTGATGATGCGGCCCACGGGCTGGAGGTGGGTGTGGCCCGGCACGAACTCCGTGAAGGAGTTGGCGATGGCGATGATCGGCTTCCGGCCGATGTCCGCGCCCGGTACACCGGAGGCCCGCATAAGGGCGCGGGCGCCCGCCATGTTGCGGCCGTGGGTGACTGTGCGGGACCTCAGCTCGGGCATCGTCGCTCGCTCCTTCGGATAGTTCTGGCAGTAGCCGAGGGTACGCCCGGCATCCACTGGACGGACGGGGTTGTCCGGAATGCGGGACGTGATCTGCGCCCCCTCACCCGTCGGGGGACAGGCGCCCGCCGGTCAGGTGGTGCTGGAGGACGGGGGCGAGGCGCGCTATCAGTTCCTCCGGGTCGGCGGAGGCCACCGGCTCGACCTTGATGACGTAACGCAGCATCACCACGCCCACCACCTGGGCGGCGGCGAGTTCCGCGCGCAGCTCCGCGTCGGGGCCGTCGAGCTCCTTGGCGACCTTGCTGAGCACCAGCCCCGCGACCAGGCGGCGGAAGATCGCCGCGGCGGCCTCGTTGCTGACCGCGGAGCGGATGATGGCCAGCAGCGGGGCCCTCGTCGCGGGGTTCTCCCAGATGCCCAGGAACATCCGGACGAACTGCTCCCCGGCGTGGTCGGGCCGCACCTCGGCGAAGGGCTGGGAGCGCAGCACGGGGGCGAAGGCGCCCTCCACCGCCGACTCGAAGACCTGCTCCTTGGTGCCGAAGTAGTGGTGGACCAGCGCGGCGTCCACGTCGGCGGCCTTGGCGATGCCGCGCACGCTGGCCTTCTCGTAGCCGCGCTCGGCGAACACCTCACGGGCGGCGGCCAGGATGCGGTCGCGGGTGGCGGGGGCGCCGGCCGAGGCGGTGGCGCGGGGCGGTCGGCCGCGGCCACGGCGTGGCGCGGACGGCTGGGCGCTCACTGGCCGGGAACCCGCAGCGCGGAGGCCAGGTGGAGGCGGGTGAAGGCCAGCGCCTCGGCCAGGTCCGCCTCGCGCTCCGCGTTGGACATGGCGCGGCGGGTGTTGACCTCGATCACCACGTGGCCGTCGAAGCCGGACCCGGCGAGCCCTTCCAGCAGCTCCGCGCAGGGCTGGTCGCCGCGTCCGGGGACCAGGTGCTCGTCCTTGGCCGATCCCTTGCCGTCGGCCAGGTGGACGTGGCCCAGGCGTTCCCCCATCCGGCCGATCATCGCCAGGGTGTCGGTGCGGGCGGTGGCGGTGTGGCTGAGATCGATCGTGAAGTGCCGGTAGTCCTCGTCCGTGGGGTCCCAGCCGGGGGCGTAGGCGAGCATCTCCCGGTCGCGGTAGCGCCAGGGGTACATGTTCTCCACGGCGAACCGGATGTCCGTCTCGTCGGCCATCCGCCAGATGCCGGAGACGAAGTCACGCGCGTACTGGCGCTGCCAGCGGAACGGCGGGTGCACCACGACGGTGGAGGCGCCGAGCCGCTCGGCGGCGGAGCGGGCCCGCTGGAGCCGGACCCAGGGGTCGCTGGACCAGACGCGCTGCGTGATCAGCAGGCAGGGGGCGTGCACGGCGAGGATCGGGATCTCGTGGTGGTCGCTGAGACGGCGCAGCGCCTCGATGTCCTGGCTGATCGGATCGTTCCACACCATGACCTCGACACCGTCGTAGCCGAGGCGCGCGGCGATCTCGAAGGCCGTCGCCGTGGACTCCGGATAGACGGAGGCGGTGGACAGCGCGACCTTCGCGTCGGGAATGCGGACGACTGGTTCTGCCACGGCAGCAAGAGTACGGGAGGTGGGCGCGAGCGGCGGGGGCGCGGAGACGGTTCCGGCCGCCCGCGGGGCCGCCG
>NZ_JACADT010000611.1:0-3498 GCF_013421635.1 Streptomyces sp. UH6
CCGGACCAGTTCGACGCCGATCATCAGCCCGCGCCCCCGCACCTCCTTGACGCCCGGCAGCCCGGCGCAGGCGTCCCGCAGCCGCTTCAGCAGCAGACCGCCGACGCGGCGGGCGTTGCCCTGGAGGTCGTGCTCCAGCAGGTGGTCGAGGTTGGCCAGCGCCGCGGCCATGGTGACCTGGGTGCCGCCGAAGGTGGAGATGGAGTTGGCGTCGAGGCAGTTCATGATCTCGGCGCGGGCGATCACGCCGCCCACCGACATGCCGTTGCCGATGCCCTTGGCGAAGGTGACGATGTCGGGCGGACCGCTGCCCGCGTGCGCCTGCCAGCCCCAGAAGTGGTCGCCGGTGCGGCCCCAGCCGGTCTGCACCTCGTCGGCGATCCACAGCACGCCCTGCTCGGCGAGGACTTCGCGGAACGCCGCGTACAGCCCGTCCGGCGGGGAGGTGAACCCGCCGACGCCCTGCACCGGTTCGGCGATCAGCGCCGCCGGGGAGCGGACGTGGCCGAGCAGGTCGCGCAGGTCGGCGACGCAGGCGGCGGTGAACTCCTGGTCGTCCAGGTGCGCGTAGGGCCCGCGGTGGCGGACGCCGCCGTGGACGTAGAGGGTCTGCAGCGGGGAGAGCGAGGTCGGCGACCAGCCCCGGTTGCCGGTGACCGAGACGGTCGAGAAGGACCGCCCGTGGTAGCTGTTGCGCATGGCCAGGATCTGGTTGCTGCGCCGGTGGGTGGTGGCCAGCAGCAGCGCGGTGTCGTTGGCCTCGGTGCCGGAGGTGGTGAAGAAGACCCGGGCGTCGGGGATGCCGGAGAGCCGGGCGATCCGTTCGGCGAGTTCGACCATCGGCCGGTTGAGGTAGAGCGTGGAGGAGTGCAGCAGCCGGCCGGCCTGTCCGGTGACCGCCTCGGCGACCGCGGGGAGGGCGTGGGCGGTCATGGTGGTGAGGATGCCGCCGAAGAAGTCGAGGTACTTGCGGCCCGCGGCGTCCCAGACGTGGCGCCCCTCGCCGTGGGTGATCTCCAGTGGTTCGTCGTAGTAGAGGGCGAGCCAGTCGGGGAGCACGGCCCGGTGCCGGGCCAGCAGCTCCGGGGATCCGGTGGGCCCCCAGGGCGCGGCGGCCTCCGTGGACCGGGCGGCGCGCGCGGTGTTCGCGTCCGCCGCCGTCACGGCTGCACCAGGCCGTGGTAGGCGTCCGGCCGCCGGTCGCGGTAGAAGGCCCACTGCCGGCGCACCTCCTCGATCAGGCCGAGGTCGAGGTCGCGGACGACGAGCTCCTCCTCCTTGTCGCTGGCGACGTCGCCGACGAACTGTCCGCGGGGGTCGACGAAGTAGCTGGTGCCGTAGAAGTCGTTGTCGCCGTAGGGCTCCTGGCCGACCCGGTTGATGGCGGCGACGAAGTACTCGTTGGCGACGGCGGCCGCGGGCTGCTCGAGCTGCCACAGGTAGGCGGACAGCCCGCGCGAGGTGGCGGACGGGTTGTAGACGAGCTGGGCACCGTTCAGGCCGAGTTGCCGCCAGCCCTCGGGGAAGTGCCGGTCGTAGCAGATGTAGACGCCGACCTTGCCGACGGCGGTGTCGAAGACCGGCCAGCCGAGGTTGCCGGGCTTGAAGTAGTACTTCTCCCAGAAGCCCTTGACCTGGGGGATGTGGTGCTTGCGGTACTTGCCCAGCACCGTGCCGTCCGCGTCGACGACGACGGCGGTGTTGTAGTAGAAGCCGCTCTGCTCCACCTCGAAGACCGGCACCACGATCACCATGCCGGTCTCCCGGGCCAGGGCCCGCATCCGGGTGACGGTGGGGCCTTCGGGGACGGCCTCCGCCCACCGGTAGTGCTCGGGGTCCTGGACCTGGCAGAAGTAGGGGGCGTTGAAGACTTCCTGGAAGCCGATGATCCGGGCGCCCTGCCGGGCCGCCTCACGGGCGTGTTCCTCGTGCTTGACGATCATGGATTCGGTGTCGCCGGTCCAGGTCGCCTGGACCAGGGCTGCGCGTACGACGTTGGCCACGAGCTGCTCCTTCGACGGAACGTCAGAGGGCCTCTACTGCGGTGACCCACCGCGGGGACCGCTGGTGGCGGCCGAAGCCGCCGGAAGCTCGAACTTAGGACGCCCCGGGGGCCTTGCCAAGACCGACCCGGCAAAGCCGCCGATTCGCCGGCCCCGAGCACCCTTGCGGGTCAGCCGCGCGCCCCCGGGAGCACCGTCGCCCGGACTCCCGCGGAACGGCCGGATCGGGTGCCCGGCCGCCCGCCCGCCGGAAGATAGGTTAGCCTAACCTTACTTTCGTTGCGCTGCCCGTGGCGTGCGGCGGTGGTGACCCCTGCGCACGCTCCACCGGGGACGACCGCCGCCCGCGGGCGGCCGGTCCCCGGGAAGAAGGAAGCCACCCGTGTCCCACCCGCCCGTCACCGCCCACGTACCCGCTCTCCCGGACCCCGGGGCCGACGGCGCGCGGGAGTTCGCCGGCCGGACGGCCCTGGTGACCGGAGCGGCGCGGGGCATCGGCCGGGCCGTGGTCCACGCCCTCGCCGCCCGGGGCGCCCAGGTGCTCGCCACCGATCTCGAGGCCCCGGACGTCGGGGATCTCGCCGCCGCCCACGACGGCCGGATCGCCTCCCTCGCGCTGGACGTCCGCGACTCCGCCGCCGTGGACGCCGCCGTCGCGCACGCCGAGGACGCGCTGGGCCCGCTGGACGTCGCCGTCAACGTGGCCGGGGTGCTGTGGAGTTCCTCCGTGGTGGACCTGACGGACGAGGAGTGGGCCGCCCACTTCGCCGTGAACACCACCGGCGTCTTCCACGTCTCGCGGGCCGCGGCCCGGCGGATGACGGGGCGTGGACGCGGCAGCGTCGTCACCGTGGCCTCCAACGCGGCCGGCATACCGCGCGCCGGGCTCTCCGCCTACGCCGCCTCCAAGGCCGCGGCGGTGATGTTCACCAAGTGCCTCGGCCTCGAGGTGGCCGCGCGGGGGGTGCGCTGCAACACCGTCTCCCCCGGCTCGACCATGACCGACATGCAGCGCGGGCTGTGGACGGAGGGGGAGGCCGAGGCCTCCGCCCGCCGGGTGGTCGAGGGGGACCTGGCCGCCCACCGCACCGGCATACCGCTGGGCCGCATCGCCGACCCGCGGGACGTCGCGGAGGCGGTCGTCTTCCTCGCGTCGGACCGGGCCCGGCACATCACCCTGCACGACCTGTACGTCGACGGCGGAGCCACCCTGCGTGCCTAGGTCCGACCACCTCCCCCTCGCCCGCACCGCCGGGCCGACCGCCCCGTCCGACGAACTGGAGACGAGATGACCGCCCCCCTGCGTGAGTCCACGGTCCTTGCCCCTGCGCCTGCCGCCCTCGGCGCGGCGACCGCGCTGCTCGACGCCTACCGCCCCGGCGACCGCTTCCTCGCCACCCCCCACCGCACGCTGCTCGGCGAGGGTTCCGCGGCCGAGGTCCCCCACGACGCCCGCCCCCTGACGGAACGTGTCCGCGGGGCGCTCGCGGCGGCA
>NZ_JACADT010000612.1:0-3498 GCF_013421635.1 Streptomyces sp. UH6
AGGCGGCCCCGGGGGCCCGCGATGAGCTTGTGCGCGCGGGCCTTGTTCACCGCGTCGATCCGCGAGACCGCGTCCAGTTTGTCGAAGATGTTGCGCAGGTGCCGCTTCACGGTGCCCTCGGTGATGCCGAGCCGGACCGCGATCTGGCGGTTGCTCATGGCCTCCGCGACGCAGGACAGCACCTCGCGCTCGCGCGGGGACATCGGCCCCGCGTTCTGCTCGCCGGACTGGTCCCCGTTCACCGTGAACCCGGACCGCGGCACCAGGATGGTGACCTGGTCGTCCTCCCGGGCGGCGTTGCGGACCGTGCTGAGCAGGGCCTCGCGCGAGACGCTCTTGTGCAGGTAGCCCTGCGCGCCGAGCTGCAGCAGCTCGTGGACGAGCGGCTGGTCGTCGTACATGGTGAGGATGACGATGCGCAGCCCGGGGAAGCGCTCGAGCAGCCTGCGCACCGCCGCGCGGGGCTGGTGGTCGGGCATCTCCACGTCGAGCAGCAGCACGTGCGGCCGGTGCCGCTCCACCAGCTCGACGAGCCCGCGCCCGCTGCTCGCCTCCGCCACGACCTGGAGGTCGGGTTCGGCGTTGAGCAGCTCGGCGAGGGCCGTGCGCAGCAGCGTGTGGTCGTCGGCCGCGACGATGCGGATGAGGTCACTTGGCGGATTCAACGGAATCTCCCGGGAGGTTCCGCAGCGGAATGGTGACCGTGACCCTGGTGCCACGGTCCTCCGGGTCGCTGCTGAACAGGATGGTGCCGCCGAGCAGTTCGACCCGCTCGGTGGCGGAGGCGATGCCGTTGGCGCGGCCCGCGGTGGCGGCCTTCGAGACGTCGAAACCGCAGCCGTCGTCCTCGATCAGCGCGTGCACGCCGTAGGGGGCGATGTCGACCACCGCGAGGACGTGGTCGGCGTCGGCGTGCGCCAGGGAGTTGCGCAGGCACTCCCGCACCACCAGGAACACCTCGTCGAGCACGGGCTGGGTGGCCCACTCCTCGCTGCCGTTGACCTGGATGCGGACCTTGGAGGAGGTGATCTCCATCGACTCCAGGAACGCGGCGAACGACGACTCCAGCGTGCCCTCGCGTTCGGCGCGGCGCAGTTGGGTGACCAGGTCGCGGATGATGCCGAGCGAGTCGGTGAGGGTCTCCTTGACGGCGCCGATCCGCGTCTCGACCTCCTGCGGGCCGACACCCCTGCGCAGTTCGAGCTCGTGCAGCTCCAACTGGCGCAGGGCGAGGCTCACGTTGTTGCCGAGGTGGTCGTGGATCTCCCGGGCGAGCTGCCGCTGGGCGGCGGCGTTGACCTCGCGCACCGTGTTGAGGAGGTAGGTGTCGTGGCCGAGCGCACCGGCCTCGAGCCGCATCCCGATGCCCCGCTGGAGCGCGCGCACCCCCGCCCGGAAGCGGTCGAACTCCTCGGGCTTCGACGCCACCACCTCGGCGAGCGCGTCGAAGACGAGGTCGAAGAGGAGGATCCCGGCACGCAGGGAGTGCACGCCGCCGATGCCCTGGGTGGCCCGCTCCGTCCCCAGGCCCTCCACCTGCTGGACCAGCGCGTTGCGCACCTCGGGCCGGCCGCTGCGCAGGCTCTCCACGCAGTCCTGGAAGATCCGCTCGGCCTGCAGGGCGCAGGTGCTCCAGGTCGCCTCGTCGGCGACCAGGGGGCTTTTGATCTCTTCCAGTCGTTGACGGTAGCGTGCAATTAATTCCGGGGAACGGGCCAAGAATTGTTCAGCAATTAAACTATTCTGGCCGGCTACCGATAGGCCTGTATGAGTCACCGGAGTCCCCACCCCCCTGGAACCAACCCTGCGATACTCGCCGTCAGCTAACAGTCTGTCAATGTGCACATTAACCCATCTCGCATCCTGGGCCGCATCCGGAAGGCGGCCACGGAAACGATCTGACGACGGTGTCGACCGTGCGCGTGGCCACTGAACCCACGTATCCGTCGGGGCAATCGACCTCGTGCACATACCAGTCGGAGGAATCCCCGGACCGGCGCGCGCGGCGCGGTCCGCGGGCCGGCGGGCCGATGGAGACGGGGTCGCGCAGTCCGGTGCCGGCCGCCTTGCCCACGGCCTCGATGGCGGTCCAGGTCCGGAATCCGGACACCCGGTCCTGTGCGCCCACCAGGGGCAGCCGGCTCCAGTCGAAGGCGTCGCGGATCCGTTCGACGTCCACGCCGACCGTTCCGGGCGCCCGGACCACGCCCACCAGGGCGGCGGAGCCGGAGTGCGACAGGCTGAACTCGAGGTGCGGCCAGGGCCCGGCCGCCAGTACGGGCCGGCCGCCGCCGCAGTCGCCGCACACCTCCGGTTCGGGGCAGCGGCGGACGAAGCGGGGCAGGTCGGGGGCGACGCCGAGGTAGCCGGCGAGCAGGGTGCGCAGCGCCAGATGCGCGGCGCGGTAGCGCCGGCGGCCGACGGGGCGGCGGATGCGTTCCGCACGCGCGCGTTCGGCGGGGGAGAGGACCGCGTCCGCGGCGTCGAGCGGGACACGGCCCAGGGGAACGGGCCAGACGTGGATTTCCCCGGGCGCGAGAACCGGGGCGCGCGGGGTCGGGGGCAGCAGGGTACGCATGAGGGCTTCCCGGGGTCGGAAATGGACCAGGGCGTGCCAACGGCCCGTCACGGGAAGCGGGGTGCCGCCAGGACGACGGCGCCCGCCTGCGCACCAGCCAAGCGCGGGCGGGAAAGGGGAGAGGGGTCCACTTCTGCGGTGGTCCGGCGTACCAGAACGGCCGCCCGGAAAACCCCGGGAAAACGGAGGAACTTCGTCCGTTGATCGGTGTCTGTCACTTTAGGAGTACGAGTGACACATTTGCGGAGCAGTCAGGTCGGCATGTGGCTGCCTAGGCTCCTGAGCATGCCGACAGCGACGATGCGGACACTGCCCGTTGATGCGCCCAGTGATCCGATTTCCGGAATTCCGAGAACGGCCCTGCTCTGCCTCGACGAAACACGGCCCGCCGTTCTGGTGGCCTTTCAGCTCCGTTACGCCACCGGTGTCGCACTCGCGGTGGGACCGGCGACGGTCACCGGCACGCGGCCGGTGCTCCAGGTGGTGCTCGGTTCCCTCGCCTGGTTCTGCGCGATTCTCTACACGTACCTCTACAACGGCTGCATGGATTGCCCGGAGGACCGTGTGAACGGGTCCACCCGGCCGATCGCGAGCGGCCGGCTGTCCCCGCGGACGGCCCTGGCCGTCGCCCGTGGCGCGGCGGTCACCGCGCTCGTCCTCTCGGCCTGCGCGGGCGTGGGCACCCTGCTGCTCTGCGCGCTGCTGCTGCTGCTCGGGTACGGCTACTCGGCGCCGCGCACCGGCTGGAAGAACAGCACCCCGAGCGCGATGGGCGTGGTGTTCTGCTCCGGGCTGCTCACCTACGCCGCCGGCCCGGTCGCCCTCGGCGTGCCGCCGACCACGCCGGCGCTGCTGCTCACGGCCCTGGCCATGTCGCTGTGGATGGCGCTGGTCGGCGCGGTCGTGAAGGACTTCTCGGA
>NZ_JACADT010000613.1:0-3497 GCF_013421635.1 Streptomyces sp. UH6
CGGACCCCGCTCACGGGCGGCGCCCAGGACGGGAAGCCGACGATGATTTGACTCGGTGAGTCTCGTCGGCGCACCCGAACGGGCCCGGCCCTCCCCCTCGTCAGGGGAGGGCCGGGCCCACATCGTCGCGCCGGGCGGGGGTCCGTCTCAGAAGCCCGGCGGCTCCGTGTAGACGCCCCACTCCTCGCGGAGGACGTCGCAGATCTCGCCCAGCGTGGCCTCGGCGCGGACCGCCTCGACCATCGGCTCGATCATGTTGGCGCCGGAGCGCGCCGCGGCGAGCATCGCGTCCAGCGCCCCCCGCACGGCCGTCTCGTCGCGGGCGGCCCGCCGCCCGGTCAGCGTGCGCACCTGCTCGCGCTCCACCTCGTGGCTGACCCGCAGGATCTCCAGGTCGCCGGTGACCGATCCGGTGTGGGTGTTGACGCCGACGACCCGCTTGTCGCCCTTCTCCAGGGACCGCTGGTACTGGAAGGCGGCCTCGGCGATCTCGCCGGTGAACCAGCCGTCCTCGATGCCGCGCAGGATGCCCGAGGTGATCGGGCCGATCGGGTGCTCGCCGTCCGGGTGGGCCCGCAGGCCGCGTTCCCTTATCCGCTCGAAGATCTTCTCGGCGTCCGCCTCGATGCGGTCCGTCAGCTGCTCGACGTACCAGGAGCCGCCCAGCGGGTCCGCCACGTTGGCGACGCCGGTCTCCTCCATCAGAACCTGCTGGGTGCGCAGCGCGATCTCCGCCGCCTGCTCGCTGGGCAGCGCCAGCGTCTCGTCGAGGGCGTTGGTGTGCAGCGAGTTGGTACCGCCGAGCACCGCGGCCAGGGCCTCCACGGCCGTGCGGACCACGTTGTTGTACGGCTGCTGCGCGGTGAGCGAGACGCCCGCGGTCTGGGTGTGGAAGCGCAGCCACTGGGCCTTCTCGGTCTTCGCGCCGTACACGTCGCGCAGCCAGCGCGCCCAGATACGGCGGGCGGCGCGGAACTTGGCGATCTCCTCGAAGAAGTCCACGTGCGCGTCGAAGAAGAAGCTCAGGCCGGGCGCGAACACGTCCACGTCCAGGCCCCGGCTGAGCCCGAGCTCCACGTAGCCGAAGCCGTCGGCCAGCGTGTAGGCCAGCTCCTGCGCGGCCGTGGATCCGGCCTCGCGGATGTGGTAGCCGGAGACCGAGAGCGGCTTGTAGGCGGGGATGCGCTCGGCGCAGTACTCCATCAGGTCGCCGATCAGCCGCAGATGGGGCTCGGGCTCGAACAGCCACTCCTTCTGCGCGATGTACTCCTTGAAGATGTCCGTCTGGAGCGTGCCGTTGAGCACCGACGGGTCGACGCCCTGGCGTTCGGCGGCCACCAGGTACATGCAGAAGACCGGCACGGCCGGACCGCTGATCGTCATCGAGGTGGTGACGTCGCCCAGCGGGATGTCCCGGAACAGCACCTCCATGTCGGCGGCGGAGTCGACGGCCACCCCGCAGTGCCCCACCTCGCCCAGCGAGCGGGGGTCGTCGGAGTCCCGGCCCATCAGGGTCGGCATGTCGAACGCCACCGACAGGCCCCCGCCGCCGTTGGCGAGGATCATCTTGTAGCGCTCGTTGGTCTGCTCGGCGTTGCCGAAGCCGGCGAACTGGCGGATGGTCCAGGTGCGGCCCCGGTAGCCGGTCGGGTACAGGCCCCGGGTGAAGGGGTACTCGCCCGGCCAGCCGATCCGCTCGAACCCCTCGTACACGTCCCCCGGCCGGGGGCCGTAGACCGGCTCCACCGGGTCGCCGGAGAGCGTGGTGAAGTCGGCGTCCCGCTTGCGTGCGGAGTCGTACCGGGCCTGCCAGCGGCGGCGGCCCTCCTCGATGGCGTCAGCGTCCATGCCTCCAAGTTACTAGGACGTCCTAGTAAATGTCGACGCGCAAGGCCGCGCCGGTGCGGCGCGGCCTCGGGGAAGCGGGGGGCGGGGCGGTCGGGCCCCGACGGCGGAGGGGGCGGTCAGGCCTTGACGGCGGAGGGGGCGGCGCCGTCGGTGATCCGGGGCTCCAGCTCCTTGGCGATCTTCCGCTCGACGAAGAACGCGGCGGTCGGGATCGTACCGGCCAGCAGCACCCAGAGCTGCTTGGCGACCGGCCACTTCGCCTTGGAGCCGAGGTCGAAGGCGAAGATCAGGTAGATCACGTACAGCCAGCCGTGCGCGATGCTCACCACCTGGGTGAAACCGGCGGCGCCGTCGATCTCCAGCAGGTACTTGGCGATCATGCCCACGCAGAGCAGGATCAGCAGTACACCCGTGATGTAGGCCATCGCGCGGTAACGGGTCAGCACGGCTCGCTTCATGCCTAAGAGGGTAACCGTGGACTTTGCGCGATCTTGACCCGCCCCCGCCCCCGCCCCCGCGCCCCCTGCCGCCTACGGTCCGGACCCGGCGGGCCCAGGGCCCGCCGGGGTGCCGGCCGGGCGTCAGGAGTCCTCGAAGTCCCCCGCCGCCACCCGCAGGGGGCGGAGCAGGGCGAAGATCTCGCCGCACTCCTCGGCGTCGTAGGCGCCCAGGCCGAAGTCCATCGCCATCAGGTCGCGGGTGGCCGCGTCGACCACCTCGCGGCCCTTGTCGGTGATGCCGGCCAGGGTGCCCCGCCCGTCGTCCGGGTTGGGCCGCTTGGCCACCAGCCCCGACCGCACCAGGCGGTCGACCGTGTTCGTCACCGAGGTCGGGTGGACCATCAGCCGCTCACCGATCTTGGACATCGGCAGCTCGCCGCTCCGGGAGAAGGTGAGCAGCACCAGCGCCTCGTAGCGGGCGAAGGTCAGGCCGTACGGCTTGACGACGGCGTCCACCTCGGCGAGCAGGATCTGGTGGGCGCGCATGATCGACGTGATCGCGGCCATCGAGGGCACGCCGCCCCACCGCTGCTTCCACAGTTCGTCTGCGCGGGCGATGGGGTCGAAGGCAAGGCTGAGCGGCTTCGGCACGACGCCGACGATACCCGCAGGGTGGTCAGCGGGCCGGGGCGGAACCGAGGCCGGCGAGCAGCAGGGCGGTGAAGTCGCGCGCCCAGGTCCCGTCGACCGGCTCGGCGCTCACCAGGCTGCGGTGCACCACGCTGCCGGCCACCACGTCGAAGATCAGGTCGAAGGAGCGGTCGGCCGCCTCCGGGTCGGGGTCCGGCGGCAGCTCGCCGCGGCCCTGGGCACGGGTCTTGCCCTCGCGGACCAGCCGCTTCTGGCGCTCCACGATCGAGGTGCGGATGCGTTCCCGCAGGGAGTCGTCGAGCGTCGACTCGGCCACCACGGCCATCAGCCCGCTGCGCGCCTCCGGCCGGGCCAGGATGGCCGCGAACCGCAGCACCACCCCCTCGATGTCGGCGGCCAGGCTGCCGCGGTCGGGCAGTTCCAGTTCGTCGAAGAGCTCGGCCACCGCGTCGACGACCAGCTCGTTCTTGCCGGGCCAGCGGCGGTACAGGGTGGTCTTGGCGACGCCGGCCCGCAGCGCCACGTCGCCGAGGGTGAGCCGGGACCAGCCGAGCTCGA
>NZ_JACADT010000614.1:0-3481 GCF_013421635.1 Streptomyces sp. UH6
ACGAGCAGCCGCCGGGTCCGTCCCAGCGCGGCCCACGCCCGCCTCACCGGGACGCCCCGTGGACGGGGGTCCAGTGCGGGCGGGCCTCGTCCAGGAGGGGGTACGCGGGGGCGTCCCAGATCAGGCAGCCCCAGACGACACCGGGCACGTCCGGGCCCATCAGGTCCGCCGGCCCTTCCGTCAGGGTGCGGTGGACCGCCTCCAGGTACGCGGCCAACGACGGCTGGTGCAGACGGAGTTCCATCTCGGGCAGCGACCAGTGGCCGACGCCCTCCGCGCCCACGTACTCGCCGCTCTCGGGCCCGGCCTCGTCCGTCGTCAGCCACGGGACCACCTGCGCCCCGCGCCAGTGGTCCCGCTCACCGATCAGGGGGAGCCGTCCGCGCACCGCCTGGGCGGGGGTGTACAGCACCCCGCCCGGCAGGAACCTCCCGGAGCCGACCTCGCCCTCCTCGTCGGCCTCGATCCCCAGGTGCTCCACGCCGCCGCACAGCCGCCACAGCGCCACGAGTTCCGTCGGCAGTCCGTGCCCCACGAACTCCCTCAGGCAGGAGTCGGCCGCGGCGATCTCCTCCTCCGTGGCGGGCGGCAGGAGCGAGGCGTGGGAGAGGGGAGCGTGCTCGGCGAGCCAGTCGGTGACCTTGCGCCAGGCCTCCTCGACCCGCCCGGTGTCGCCGTCGTCGTGTCGATCAGACATTCGCCCACGGTAACGCCGACGGACCGTCAGTGGTGATCTTTCCCGTCCGCTCGTCGGTCCGGCCGGGGGTCCAGGTAGTGCGCGCGTCCCTGGCCGTCGAGTCCGACGGAGCCGTCGGGACCGTCCGGGATGACGCAGAACTCGTTGCCCTCGGGATCCGCCATCACGAGGAAGCCGCCGTCGTCGTACGCGTGCAGCCTGCGCCCGCCCAGTCCCTCGATCCGCCGCTGCTCGGTGACCGGGTCGGGGCAGGAGACGTCCAGGTGCACGCGGTTCTTGCCCGGCGGCCGCGGCTCGGAGGTCTGCTGGAAGCCGACGACGAGGTCGCCCTCCCGGTCCAGCCACACGTAGGGGCCGGTCCGGCCCGCCACCTGCCTGCCGAGGACCTCGGCCCAGAACCCGGCGAGCCGCTCCGGGTCGGCCGCGTCGACGATCACGGCCTTGATCTGCACGGAAGAGTTCGTCATACCGAGGTCCTTCCCGCGTCCGCGCCTCGCACGGCCACCGCGTGGCGAGTTCCACGCCTTCGCCCGCCGCGCGCGGGCGTCACCGGTGTCACCGGTCGCGCGGGATCTCCGCCCACACGTACTTGCCGAACGGCCTCGGGCCCACGCCCCAGCGGCCGTGCGCCAGGGCGGAGACGATGTGCAGGCCGTTGCCGTGGTTGCGCCGCCGCCGGTCCGCCGCGCCGCGGAGCCGGGGGCGCCGGCGGTTGGGGTCGTGGACCTCGACGCGCACCCGGTCCGGGGTGATCCGCACGGTCACGCCGATCAGGTCGTCGTCGCGCGCGCCGTACTTGATGCCGTTCGTGGTCAGCTCGGACGTGACCAGGCGGACGGCGTCGACGAGTTCGTCCGGGGGGTCCGGGATCTCCTCGCGGACGCGGTCCACGGCGAACCGTCTGGCGAGCGCGACGGACCGTCCCTCGCGGGGGAGCACCAGGTCGACGGACCCTGTCCCGTCGTCACCCGTGCGGCTGATTCGGCCGGGGGTCAGGAGGGCGGGCGACTCGGCTTCCTCACGACGTCCCCGCACGTGAGGCGACTTCTGGTCAGCGACCACGGCAACTCCTCTCCGTGACGGAGCGACTACCAAGGGGGCCCAGCGTGGCCTAGAGTCGGCCCCCTCTCAACTTTGCGAAAGGGGACGGAAGGTTGGTGGCACGCCCATGAACCGCAAGGAGCTGAACCCCGAGAGCTCCCCGGCCGCGGCCTTCGGCGCACGTCTGCGGACGGTGCGCGAGGCGCGCGGCTGGAAGCAGGAGGACCTGGCGGCGCGGATGGAGTACTCCAGCACGCACATCTCGTCCGTGGAAACCGGTCGCAAGCTTCCAACCTTGCGCTTTTCGCGCAGTGCCGACCGGGCCTTCGGGATAACGGACAGTGCCGAGACGTTCGAGCGGCTCTCGCGGGAACTCCGGCACGGGAGCCTGCTGGAGGGGTTCCCCGAGTTCGTCGCCTACGAGGGCCGGGCCGTGGAGATCCGGCTGTACGAAGTGGGCGTGATCCCCGGGCTGTTGCAGACGCGGGAGTACGCGACGGTGCTGGCCGAGAGCGCGGTGGCGCGAGGAGCCATCAGTCCCGAGCAGGCGGACGAGCGGGTGACCCTCGTCGCCGAGCGGCAGGGCGCCCTCGACCGGAGGTCCCGGCCGCTGGTGTTCGTGGTGCTGGACGAGAGCTGCATCCGGCGGCCCATCGGTGACCCGTCGGTCATGGCCGCGCAGTTCGACCACCTGCTGGCCTTCGCGGAGCTGCCCAACACGGTGCTCCAGATCGCGGAGTTCACGATGGGGCACCGGCGGCCGTTCAACCTGCCGATCACGATCCTCACGCTTGCGGACAGAGCGCTCATGTCCTACGCGGAGTCCGCCCAACGGGGCCACCTGGAGCGGGAAAGCACCTCGGTGCTGCCCGTGCTGACGGCCTACCATCAGCTACAGGCCGAAGCGCTGTCCCAGGCGGAATCTGTCGCCTTGATCAGCCAGCTACGAAAGGGCATCTCGTGACGACCGAATCCCCTCGTTGGGTCACGTCCTCCTACAGCGACAACGGTGGCCAGTGCGTCGAGGTCGCCGTGAACCTCGTCCCCTCCCGCGGCGTCGTTCCGGTCCGGGACTCCAAGAACCCGGCCGGTCCGGTCCTGGCGCTCCCCGCCGCCTCCTTCGCCGCCTTCGTCGCGGGCGTCAGGGCGGGCGCGTTCGGCACCGTCTGACCGGACGTCCCCGCCGGGCCCCGTCGCGCACCGCACGGCGGGGTGCCGCGGGGCCTCGGCCACCGCTTCCCCGAACGGAGAGAACCGACCATGCTGGTACGCGAAGCCATCGGCCGCACCCTGCACGACCTCGGTGTGCGCACGGTGTTCGGCGTGGTCGGCAGCGGCAACTTCCACTTCACCGGCGCCCTGGTGCAGGCCGGCGCACGCTTCGTCGCCGCCCGCAACGAGGGCGGCGCCTCGGTGATGGCCGACGCCTACGCCCGGATGAGCGACGAGGTCGCCGTCCTCTCCCTGCACCAGGGCTGCGGCTACACCAACGCCCTCACCGGGATCGGGGAGGCCGCCAAGAGCCGCACCCCGCTGCTCGTGGTCACCGCCGAGGCGCCCGAGCCGACCTCCAACTTCTTCATCGACCAGCAGGCCATCGCCGAGGCGCTCGGCGCGGTCGCGCGGCGGGTCCGCTCACCGAGCACCGCGCTCGACGACGTCACGCGGGCCTACGAACTGTGCGCGCGGGAGCGCCGCACCGTGGTCCTCAACGTGCCGATCGACGTGCAGGACGAGCCGCTT
>NZ_JACADT010000615.1:0-3481 GCF_013421635.1 Streptomyces sp. UH6
CTTGCGGCGCTGCGCGAACGCGGCGTCGACCACCGCGAACACCTCCTGCCGGGAGGCCGAGGTCGCGATCGGCTCGGTACGGCGGACCAGCGAGACCAGGCCGCTGTCCACGTTCGGGGCGGGCCAGAACACGTTCCGCCCGATCGCCCCGGCGCGCTTGACCTCGGCGTACCAGTTGGCCTTCACCGACGGCACGCCGTACACCTTGTTGCCCGGGCCCGCGGCCAGCCGGTCGGCGACCTCGGCCTGCACCATCACCAGCGTGCGCTCGATGCTGGGGAACCTCTCCAGCATGTGCAGCAGCACCGGCACCGCCACGTTGTACGGCAGGTTCGCCACCAGCGCCGTCGGGGCCGGACCGGGCAGCTCCGTCACCTGCATGGCGTCGGAGTGCACCAGCGCGAACCGCTCGGCGCGCTCCGGCATCCGCGCGGTGATCGTCGCGGGCAGCGCCGCGGCCAGCACGTCGTCGATCTCCACGGCGGTGACCCGGTCGGCGACCTCCAGCAGGGCCAGCGTCAGCGAGCCCAGACCCGGACCCACCTCGACCACGGTGTCCTCGGGGCGGACCTCGGCGGTGCGGACGATACGGCGCACGGTGTTGGCGTCGATCACGAAGTTCTGGCCGCGCTGCTTGGTGGGGCGGACCCCGAGGGCGGCGGCGAGTTCGCGTACGTCTGCGGGACCGAGAAGGGCGTCGGCGGGGGTGGGGCTGCTCACGGCACCAGCGTACGTTGCCGCGACCGCCCCTCGGCCCGCCGTCGTCGGGCCCCGGCCGTCACACCCACGTGTCCAGCCACATCCGGGTCTGCCACTCCTCCAGCGGGATCGGCTCCCCGGTGAGGATCGGCCAGAAGTGCGCGAAGTTCCACACCACCATCAGCACCAGCAGGCCCACGCCGGAGATCCCCGCCACCCGCCGCGTCTCGCCCGCGTCCGGCCGCCCCAGCAGCGCCCCCGCCGTCATCGCCAGCGCCAGGCAGAGGAACGGCACGAAGGCCACCGCGTAGAACAGGAAGATCGTCCGCTCCTGGTACATGAACCACGGCAGGTATCCGGCCGCGATCCCGCACAGGATCCCCCCGGCCCGCCAGTCGCGGCGCAGCGCCCACCGCCACAGCACGTACAGCAGCGCGAAGCAGCCCGCCCACCACAGCATCGGGGTGCCGATGGCCAGCACCTCGCGGGCGCACTTGTCCACCACGTCCGAGGGGCAGCCGTCCTGGCCCGGGCCGGGCGACTCGTAGAAGTAGGAGACCGGGCGGCCCATCACCAGCCACGACCACGGGTTCGACTCGTAGGTGTGCGGCGAGGTCAGGCCCACGTGGAAGCCCCACACCTGGCTCTCGTAGTGCCAGAGGCTGCGCAGCCACTCCGGCAGGAACGTCCAGCCCGCGTTCTGCCCCTCGGTGGCCGCCCAGTTGCGGTAGTAGCCGCCCGTGCCGTCGTCGGAGGAGAGGATCCAGCCGGTCCACGACGCCACATAGGTCACGACGGCGACCGGCACCGTCGCCACGAACGCCGGCACCACGTCCCGCCGCAGCACCGCCGTGTACGGGTTCCGCGCCCCCGCGGTACGCCGGGCGCCCACGTCCCACAGGACCGTCAGCAGCCCGAACGCCGCCAGCACCACGAACCCGCTCCACTTGGTGCCGATGGCCAGGCCCATCATCAGACCGGCCGCCCACCGCCACGGCCGCGCGCCCAGCCGCAGCGTCCGCGCGATCTCCGCGTCCGGCCGCACCCAGCCCCGGTCGTCCGCCGGCAGCGCGGCGGCCAGCCGGGCCCGCGCCCGGTCCCGGTCCACCACCAGGCAGCCGAACGCGGCCAGCACGAAGAACATCAGCACGCCGTCCAGCAGCGCGGTCCGGCTCATCACGAAGTGCAGCCCGTCGACCGCCAGCAGCAGACCGGCCAGGCAGCCCAGGAACGTCGAGCGGAACATCCGGCGGCCGATCCGGCAGAGCATCAGCACCGACAGCGTGCCGAGCACCGCGACCATGAACCGCCAGCCGAACGGGTCGAAGCCGAACATCAGCTCGCCCAGCCCGATCACGTACTTGCCGACCGGCGGATGCACCACGTAGGCCGGGTCGACCGGCAGCGGGACGTCGCCGCCCTGCTCGATGATCAGTTTGTCGACGTCCTTGGGCCAGCTCAGCTCGAACCCGCGGTGCACGAGCGCCCACGCGTCCTTCGCGTAGTACGTCTCGTCGAACATCACCGCCCGGGGGCTCCCCAGGTCCCGGAAGCGCAGCAGGCCGGCGAAGAGGGTGACCAGCAGCGGGCCCACCCAGCCGGTCCAGCGCGCGACGGTGTCGCCGGTGCCCGGCGGGATCCGCAGCGTCTCCCACAGGCGCGGGCCGGGCGACATGAACGGGGGCACCAGCCGGCTGCGGACGTCGCCGACGGGCGGGCCCGCGGCCTCGCCCTTGAGCGGCGGCCGGTCCTGCCGGAGGTCCGTGTCGGTCGGGGTACTGGTCACCGCGCCATCGTAGGGAACAGGGCGGTGCGTGGGGCAGGGTTGGCGGGCTGGGACGATGGAATGGTGACCGATACGCCTTCCGACTCGCCCTCCGTGTCCGTTTCCCCCGCCTCCTCCCCCTCTTCCTCTCCCTCCTCCTCCCCGGCGGGCGGCGTCCTCGTGCTCGCCGGCACGCCCATCGGGGACGTGGCGGACGCCCCGCCGCGCCTGGCCCAGGAACTCGCCGCGGCGGACGTGGTCGCCGCCGAGGACACCCGCAGGCTGCGCCGCCTCACCCAGGCGCTCGGGGTGCGCACCGAGGGGCGGGTCGTCTCCTACTTCGAGGGCAACGAGACCGCCCGCACGCCCGAGCTGGTCGAGGCGCTGCGCGGCGGCGCCCGGGTGCTGCTGGTGACGGACGCGGGCATGCCGTCGGTCTCCGACCCCGGGTACCGGCTGGTCGCCGCCGCCGTGGAGCACGACATCAAGGTCACCGCCGTGCCGGGACCGTCGGCGGTCCTGACCGCGCTGGCGCTGTCCGGGCTGCCGGTGGACCGGTTCTGCTTCGAGGGGTTCCTGCCGCGCAAGGCCGGCGAGCGGCTGGGACGGCTGCGGGAGGTCGCCGGTGAACGGCGCACCCTCGTCTACTTCGAGGCGCCGCACCGGCTGGACGACACGCTCGCCGCGATGGCCGAGGTGTTCGGCGGCGACCGGCGGGCGGCGGTCTGCCGGGAGCTGACCAAGACCTACGAGGAGGTCCGGCGGGGACCGCTGGCCGAGCTGGCGGCGTGGGCGAAGGAGGGGGTGCGGGGCGAGATCACGGTGGTGGTCGAGGGCGCGCCCGAGCCCGCGCCGGGCGACGTGGACGCGGAGGAACTCGTCCGCAGGGTCCGGGTGCGCGAGGAGGCGGGGGAGCGGCGCAAGGAGGCGATCGCCGCGGTCGCCGCGGAGGCGGGGCTCCCGAAGCGGGACGTCTTCGACGCGGTGGTCGCCGCGAAACACGCCCCCCGGTGATTC
>NZ_JACADT010000616.1:0-3479 GCF_013421635.1 Streptomyces sp. UH6
CGGTGGTGGTCTACGCCTCCAGCAGGTTCACCTTCACGTCCGCCGGGAAGCCCGTGGTGGGGCCGACGCGGCGGGCGAACTCGGCGACCGCGCCGAGCTGCTCCGGGCCGAAGCGGAAGTCCAGGGTGGTGAAGTACCGCTCCAGGAGTTCGGCGTCGAACGCCTCCCAGCGGGCGGCCTGTTCGGCGACCTTGGTGACCTCCTCCAGGGAGAGGTCGCGGGAGGCGAGGAACGCCTCGTGGACCCGGCGGGTGAGCTCCGGCTCGCGCTCCAGGTAGTCGCGCCGGGCGGCCCAGACGGCGAAGACGAAGGGGAGCCCGGTCCACTCCTTCCACAGCGCGCCGAGGTCGTGGACGGCGAGGCCGAGCCGGGGCGCGTCGTGCAGGCTGGCCCGCAGCGCGGCGTCGCCGATCAGCACGGCGGCGTCCGCCTCCAGCATCATCGCGCCGAGGTCCGGCGGGCAGGTGAAGTACTCCGGCGTGACGCCGAAACGCTCCTGCAGCAGCAGCTGGGCGAGCCGCACGGAGGTCCGGGAGGTGGAGCCGAGGGCGACCCGGGCGCCGTCGAGACGGTCCAGCGGCAGCTGCGAGACGATCACGCAGGACATCACCGGCCCGTCGCAGCCGACCGCGATGTCCGGGAAGGCGACCAGGTCGTCGGCGTTCTTCAGGAACTCGACCAGGGTGACGGGGCCGATGTCGAGGTCGCCCGCGATCAGCCTCTCGCTGAGCTTCTCCGGCGTGTCCTTGGTCAGTTCCAGGTTGAGGAGCGTGCCCGTTCTCGCGAGCCCCCAGTAGAGGGGCAGGCAGTTCAGGAACTGGATGTGGCCGACGCGCGGCCGGATGCGAGAATTGTCCACATCGCGAGACTAGACCCCGTCCGGCGCAACCCGGCGCTCAGGGTGCTCCTCCGCGCGCCCGCGCGCTCCGACCCGCCCGTCCGCCCGCCAGGACCCCCGGTCGCCCACACGGCCCAACCCCACCGTCAACCCCGAACTGCGATTTTTCTGCACACGGGTGACGTGATCTTGGCCTCTCTTGCATTCGGGTTCCTGCGTGCTAGGCTCGCAGCAAGTTGCAGTTTGGTTTCCCTTGCAGTACAGAGCCTGCGGAGCATGTGACCGCGGGCTCTCGTCGTTTTCAGACTTGTGCAGTTGTTTCGGACACTTGCAGGTTCTGGAGCAGGGCAACCCTTTGGGCCCAAGGAGGGCTTATGGCTACCGGAACCGTGAAGTGGTTCAACGCCGAAAAGGGCTTTGGCTTCATCGCCCAGGAAGGCGGCGGCCCCGACGTCTTCGTCCACTACTCCGCGATCAACGCGAGCGGTTTCCGCTCCCTCGAGGAGAACCAGGCGGTGACCTTCGACGTGACCCAGGGTCCGAAGGGCCCGCAGGCGGAGAACGTCACCCCGCAGTAAGCCTCCGGCTCGAAGAGAGCCCGATGCTCTGCTCCGGTTTGAGTTGATTCCGGAACGAGTGCAGTACCCAAGGAGCCCCCTGTCGGCGTGCGCCGGCATCCGGGGGCTCCTGCCTTTTTCCCGCCCTGCTCCGCCTCCGCGTGCTGCTCCGCCTCCGCGTGTGCCGTGGAGCGGTTCAGGGCCGTTCGAGGATCGCCGTGACGCCCTGGCCGCCGGCCGCGCAGACGGAGATCAGGCCCCGCCCCGGAGCGTCCCGCTCGGCGAGCAGCTTGGCCAGCGTGGCGACCACCCGGGCGCCGGTGGCGGCGAACGGGTGGCCGGTCGCCAGCGACGAACCGGCCACGTTCAGGCGGTCCCGGTCCACCGGGGCCAGCCCCCGCTTCTCCCAGGCGGCCAGGGTGGCCAGCACCTGGGAGGCGAACGCCTCGTGGATCTCGACCAGGTCGAAGTCCTCGATGCCCAGCCCGGCGCGCTCCAGCATCCGCGGCACCGCGTACGCGGGGGCCATCAGCAGGCCGTCCTCCCCGTCCGCGACGTCGCCGTGCACGAAGTCCACGGCCGCCGTCTCGTACGCGGTCAGGTAGGCCAGCGGCTCGAGGCCGCGTGCCGCGGCCCACTCCTCGCTCGCCAGCAGGACGGTGGCCGCGCCGTCGGTGAGCGGCGTGGAGTTGCCCGCCGTCATCGTCGGCCCGGGGTCCTTCACGCCGAAGACCGGCTTCAGGGTCGCCAGCTTCTCCACCGTGGAGCCGGGCCGCAGGTTCTGGTCCCTGGCCAGGCCCCTGAACGGCACCACCAGATCCTGGAAGAAGCCGCGTTCGTAGGCGGCGGCCAGCTTCCGGTGGCTGGCCGCGGCCAGTGCGTCCTGCGCCTCGCGGGTGACGCCCCAGGCCCGCGCGGTGATCGCCGCGTGCTCGCCCATGGACAGGTGGGTGCGCGGCTCGGCGTTGCGCGGGATGTCGGGGACGAGGTGGGACGGGCGCACCTGGGCGAGCGCCTTGAGCCGGGCGCCCGCCGACCTGGCCCTGCGGGCCTCCAGCAGGATCCTGCGCAGCCGGTCGTTGAGGCCCAGCGGCGCGTCGCTGGCGGTGTCGGCGCCGCCGGCGATCCCCGACTCCAGCTGGCCCAGCATGATCTTGTTGGCGACGGCGATCACCGCCTGGAGGCCGGTCCCGCAGGCCTGCTGGATGTCGTAGGCGGGCGTCCTCGGGTCGAGCCGGGAGCCCAGCACCGTCTCCCGGGCCAGGTTGAAGTCGCGGCTGTGCTTGAGCACCGCGCCGGCCACGAACTCGCCCACCGCTCCGGGCTCCTGGAGGTCGTGACGCTCGACCAGGCCGTTCAGGGCGGCGGTCAGCATCTCCTGGTTGGACGCCGTGGCGTACGGGCCGTCGGAGCGCGCGAAGGGGATGCGCGTGCCTGCGAGGACGGCTACGCGGCGGGTCGCCGGGGGCTGCAGTGGATCGCTCATGTCAGGACTGCTCCTTACGTCGAGCCTCGTACCGCCTTAGCATCGGCGGCCGGTGAACGAGCTTACGAGCCTGGGCTTACCATCGGTAACCTTACTCCGGAGTAAGCCACCCCCCGTCCGCACAGCACACGCCTGGAGCCCTCCACATGGCCGACCGCTATCAGAGCTTCACCCGGACCGCGCCCGGCCGCTTCCTCACCCGGCGGCTGGGCCTGCCGCAGCCCGCCCCCCTGCACCGCTGGTCGGCCGAGCGGCCCCGTCTGGACGGCCCGGTGCTCCTCCTGTCCGCGGGCGGACCCGCCCTCGACCTGGCGCCGGTCCTCGGCCGCACCGGGCTGGACGTGCGCGGCGGCGCCGAACGGCCCGCCGCGGTGGTGGTCGACGCCACCGGGGTGCGGACCGTGGAAGCGCTGGCCGAGGTGCACGGGGCGCTGCACCCGGTGGTCCGCTCGATCGCCGACTCCGGCCGGGTGGTCGTCCTCGGCGCGCCGCTGGACCCGGCCGACCACCACCAGTCGGCGGTCCAGCAGGGCCTGGAGGGCTTCGTCCGCTCGCTCGGCAAGGAGATCGGCCGGGGCAGGACCGTCAACCTGGTCCG
>NZ_JACADT010000617.1:0-3476 GCF_013421635.1 Streptomyces sp. UH6
ACGCGCCCAGATCATCACTCGAACCACGCGAATCACGCTGCAAGGTCGACAGCGTCTGCGCACCCATGTCGAACTTCATGAAGCCTCCCCCGGTCGGGTCACCGCGAGGATCACGACCGATCCGTCGCGACAGTTCTCGTCATCTTCGCCGCCCCGGCAGCGGTCGCGCAATCGAGGCCCGCAATCGTCACAGACGCACCACAACTCGGCCTGGTTCCAGGCCATTTGGGTCGAGTCCAAGGCGGTGCGCGTCTAGGGTCGGGCCCCATGGGTGACATGTATGCCGTGGACCTGGCGCTCGATCTCGCGCCCACCGTGCCGGCCGCCGTGCTCGACGAACTGCGCTTCCACCTCGGCACCCCTGACGCCGGGAGTGGGGGAGAGCTGACCGCCCTGCTGGCAGGGCGTGGCCCGGCGCGACGCATCGGCGGGGTGCAGACCGGGGAGCTGGTCCGCGCGCGTGACGGATGGGCGCTCACGGCGCGGCAGGAACTGCACGCCGAGCTGCTGCCCGAACTCGACGCGCTGGTGGAGCGGCTGGCGCTCCACGCCAGGACCGAGGGAGTGATCGGCCAGATCAGGTTCTACGAGGAATGGGTCCCGGAACTGCTGGTCAACAGGGCCGGGACACCGGTCAGGATGCCGCTGGGTCCGCGACGGTAGCCCCGGTGTCCTCCGGTCCTTCCTCGGGCTCGCCGAGCTGTTCCCGTATGTAGTTCCACACCACCGCGATCAGCGCGGAGGCCGGCACGGCCAGCAGGCTGCCCACGATGCCCGCCAGGCTGCCGCCCAGCGTCACCGCCAGCAGGATCACCGCCGCGTGCAGGCCCAGGCCCCGGCTCTGGATCATGGGCTGGAAGACGTTGCCCTCCAGCTGCTGCACGCCGACGATGATCGCCAGCACGATCAGCGCGTCGGTCAGCCCGTTCGACACCAGCGCGATGAGCACCGCGACGAATCCGGCGAACAGGGCACCGATGACCGGCACGAAGGCGGAGACGAAGGTCAGCACCGACAGCGGCAGCACCAGCGGCACGTCGAGGATCCACAGGCCGAGACCGATGAGGACCGCGTCGATCAGTCCGACCAAGGCCTGTGACCGGATGAACGCGCCCAGGGTGTCCCAGCCCCGCTCGGCCACGGTGGGCACGTGGACGGCCAGACGGCCGGGCAGCTGACGGGTCAGCCAGGGCAGGAACCGCGGGCCGTCCTTCAGGAAGAAGAACATGAGGAACACGGCGAGCACGGCCGTGACGACGCCGTTGATGACGGTCCCCACACCGGTGGCGACGGCGGAGACCGTGGCCCCCACGCTGTTCTGAAGACGGTGCACCGCGGAGTCGAGCGCCTTGGTGATCTCCGTGTCGTCGATGTTCAACGGAGGCCCGGCGGCCCATTCCCGCAGGTGCTTGATGCCGGCGATCACGCCGTCCACCAGCTCCCCCGACTGGGACGTCACCGGCACGGCGATCAGCGCGACCACGCCCGCCGCGATCACCAGGGACACCACCGTGACCACCGAGGCCGCGAGGGCGGGAGCCCAGCCGTGCCGACGCAGGAAGCGCGCCATCGGCCAGGTGAGCGTGGTGAGGAACAGGGCGACGACCAGCGGCCAGACCACCGGCCACATCCGGCCGAGGAGCCACAGCCCCACCGTGACCATCAGCAGGACCAACAGCAGGTCGACGCTGGTGCGCGCCGACGTACGCAGGGCTGTGCGGGTTCGCGTGGCACTCAACCTGGCAGGCATGGAGCCACTTTAGAGGGCCGACGGCGGGACGCGCCTCCGCCTTCCGACGAGGGCGTGGGACGTCCGCCGCGGCACGGGCCCCGTGAGGGGCGCGGGGACCCCGGTCCCCGCGCCCCCGGCGGAGGTCAGACGCGCCGACGGCGGAAGACGCCCACGGCGACGTCCACCAGGAGGAACGCCAGCAGCGTCACTCCGAACAGCGGCAGAGCCCAGCCGACGGCCGCGACGACGGGAAGCCCGGCCAGCAGGACCGGCAGCGGCAGCTTCCGCCACGCCCCGCGGGCCGGCGGTCTGCCGAGGACGGGGCGCCCGCCGCCCCGGGTGGGCCGGCGCTGCCACCACATGCGGTAGCCCCAGAACATCACGCACATCAGCCCGACGGCGATCGCCGCCAGCGCGATCTGGTTGACGATGCCGAACAGCACGCCCATGTGGCCCTGCACGCCGAGCTTGCTCAGCTTCGCGGCGAGCGGGTGGTCGGCCCAGCGGGTGCGGTCGGTGACCTCGGCGCCTGCGACGTCGACGGCGACGCTGTCGTAGTGGACCGGCCAGGTGTTGTCGCTCTGGGCCACGGTCCAGGCCGTGTGCTCCTCGGAGGGCGGCGTGACGACGACGGTGCCGCCGAGTCCCGCGTCGCGGGCCGTCCGCAGCGCGATGTCGAAGTCCGCGGGGTCCGTCCCGGAAGAAGTGTCACCGCCCCCGCCCGCGTGCCCCGCGTGCTCGCCACCGCCCTCGGCCGGGCCCGAGCCGGGCAGGCTGGTGTCGAGCACCGGCGCCTGGCCCCGGACGGCGTCCACCGCCCGGTCGAACCGTGCCCCGGCGTACTCGGACCAGGTCAGGCCGGTGGCGCTGAGGAAGAACAGGCCGAGCGCCAGCCAGATGCCCGTCGCGGCGTGCAGGCTCCGGGTCCGGCGGACGCCACCGGCGGAGCGGTCGGGAAGCAGGACGCCACGGGCCGAGGCGGCGCGCTGCCCCCGGCTGCGCCCGATCCACAGCACCAGCCCCCCGGCGGCGACGACCCACAGCCAGCTCGCCGCGAGCTCGGAGTAGAGCGTGCCGAGGTCGCCCAGGTGCAGGCTCCGGTGGAACTCGTCCAGCCAGCTGGTGAGCGGTGTGGCCCCCCACCAGGTCGTCAGCTCGCCCTGCACCTCGGCGGTGTAGGGGTCGACGAACACGGTGCGCTGGTTCTCCCCCAGCTCCGGCAGCGACAGCACGACACGGGTGGTGTCCTCCGGGCCGGGCGGGGTCACCACCGACGCGAGCGTGCCCTCGGGGTGGGCGGCGCGGGCGGCCCGGATCTGCTCGGCCAGCGGACGCGGAGCCTCCCCCCTCTCCTCGACGGTGAGCAGGTCACCGTGGACGAGCTGGTCGAACTGGGGCGTGAAGGCGTAGAGCAGCCCGGTGAGGGCGGCGACGAACAGGAACGGCGCGACGAACACGCCGGCGTAGAAGTGCAGACGCACGATCAGCGCGCGTAAGCCGTGGCGTGAACGGCCCGAGCGGCCGCCCTCGGGGGTGCCCGAGGAGCCCGGTTCCGCGACCGGGCCGGTTTCCGTTGTGGTCATGGGTGATCCCTTGTCCGGCGCACCGGTGTCGTGACGCGGCGCGCTGTGAAAGGTGGACAGGACGAAGTCCCGCCCGGACCCGGTCCGGGCGGGAGCGGTCCGGCCGGACCCGCGCGACGCGGGCGGCCGGGATCACCACAGGAGGGCCGCGCCTGGTGCGG
>NZ_JACADT010000618.1:0-3476 GCF_013421635.1 Streptomyces sp. UH6
CGCGGGGACCGGGGCGGCACCGCGCCTGTGGACCGTCACCCGCACCGCGCAGCGGGTCACCGCGGAGGACCGGCCGGACCTGGGACAGGCCGGACTGCGCGGCCTGGTGCGGGTACTGAGCTACGAGCACCCCGAACTGCGCCCCGCCGTGCTGGACATCGACCCGCGGACACCCCTCGCGGACGTGGCGGCGGAGCTGTCGTCGTGCTCCGACGAGCAGGACGAGGTCGCCCACCGGGACGGAACACGTCACCTGGCCCGGCTGCGCAACGCCCCGCTGGACGAAGGGGAGCACCGGACAAGGACCGTCGACCGGGTGCGCGACCGGGTGGCCCTGCACCTCGCACGCCCCGGTGACCTGGACTCCTTCGAATTCGTCGCCCAGTCGCGGCGCCGGCCCGGACCCGGCGAGGTCGAGGTCCGGGTCGACGCCACCAGCGTCAACTTCATCAACGTGCTGCAGGCGATGGGCGTCTACCAGCGCTTCGGCGTGGGCGAGAACCGCGAGGACATCAGCGCCTTCGACGGCGCGGGCGTCGTCACCGCCGTGGGCGAGGGGGTCCAGGGCGTGCGGGAGGGCGACAGGGTCGCCGCCATGTTCGTGGACGGGACGCGGTCCGCCGTCATGGCCTCCTTCGCCGAGGTGCGCGCGGACTGCCTGCTGCCCGTGCCGGACGGGACGAGCATCGAGGACGCGGCCGCTCTCCCGTGCGCCTACCTGACCGCCTGGTACTCGCTGCGGCACCTGGCCAGGATCCGGCCCGGCGAGAAGGTGCTCATCCACTCGGCGAGCGGCGGCACCGGCCTGGCCGCCCTCCACCTCGCACGGGCCTGCGGAGCCGAGGTGTGGGCCACCGCGGGCAGCGAGGACAAGCGGGCCTTCCTGCGCGGCCTCGGCGTCGAGCACGTCATGGACTCGCGCACCCTCGACTTCGCCGACCAGGTACGCGAACTCACCCGAGGCCGCGGCGTCGACGTCGTGCTCAACTCGCTGACCGGGCCGGCCCAGTCCGCCGGTCTCGAACTGCTGGCCCACCGGGGCCGGTTCATCGAGCTCGGCAAGCGGGACATCTACGCCAACACCCGGCTGGGGCTGCTGGCCTTCCGGCAGAACGTCACCTTCGCCGGCGTCGACGTGCTGATGATGATGCGGCAGGACCCGGAGCTGCTCGCGGAGGGCTACCGCGACCTCGCCGGCATGCTCGCCGGCGGCACCCTGCCGCCGTTGCCCGTCACCGTCCGTCCCGTCGGCGAGGCGTCGGCGGCGTTCCACACCATGGCCTCCGCCCGGCACACCGGCAAGCTCGTCCTGCGCTGGCCCGCCGAGGGAACCGACACCCTGCCGGTGCGGCCGCAGGACGTCCCCGTGGTCCGGCCCGACGCGAGCTACCTGGTCACGGGCGGGCTCGGCGGCCTCGGCCTCCTGGTCGCCCGGTGGCTGGCCGAACGGGGCGCCGCCGCCGTCGTCCTCACCTCCCGCAGCGCCCCCGACCCGGCGGCCCGGGCGGCCCTCGACGCCCTCACGGCCGACTTCGGCACTCGCGTCGAGGTCGTGAGCGCGGATCTCGCCGTTCCGGGCACCGCCGACGCCCTCGTACGCACCGCCGAGGCCACCGGGCATGCGCTGCGCGGTGTCGTCCACGCCGCCGCCGTCGTGGAGGACGCCACCGTCGCCAACCTCACGCCCGGGCTCGTGGAGAAGGTGTGGCGCCCGAAGGCGACCGGGGCGTGGCTGCTCCACCTCGCCCTGGACGGCCGGGAACTCGACTGGTGGGTCACCTTCTCCTCCGCCGCGTCCCTGCTGGGCAACCCCGGGCAGGGCGCCTACGCGGCGGCCAACGCGTGGCTGGACGAGTTCACCTCCTGGCGACGCGCCCAGGGCCTGCCGGCCACCTGCGTCAACTGGGGACCGTGGGCGGAGGTCGGCCGCGGCACCGGAATGGCCGAACGCGGCTACGCCATGATCGCCCCCGCGGAGGGCGTCGCCGCCCTGGAACGCCTCCTCGCCCACGACCGCGACCGCACCGCCTACACGCCCCTCGACATGGCGCGGTGGCTGGAGTCGTATCCCGAGACCGCCCGCACCGCCTTCTTCACCGCACTGGCGGGTCCGGCGGCCGGCGCGGAGACCGGGGGCGCCCGCAACGCGCTGCTGGACTCGCTGCGGGAGACGGACTGCCCGCAACGACGTCAGGACATCCTTCAGCCCCAGGTCGTCGAACACCTCGCCGCGGTCCTGCGACTGGGGACCGACCGGATCGACGCCGACACGTCGCTGGTGTCGCTCGGCCTGGACTCCTTGATGGCCATCGTCCTGCGCAACCGTCTGCAGCGCGAACTCGGCCTGGAGATCCCCACCATGGTGATGTGGACGCACCCGACGGCCTCCGCGCTGACCCGCTACCTCCTGACCCGCCTCGACCTCGACGGCGAACAGGAGGCCGGCCCCGACGGCGAACAGGACGGCACGCGCACCGGGGAACGGACGCCCGTCACCACGTAGGCTCCCGGCGTCGCCGGACCCCTCCCGCACGATCAGCCGATCCGACCGACCGTTAGGCGACCGACGTATGTCTCCTCCCCCTGTCCCCACCCGCACGCCAGGCACCTGGGACGTGATCGTCGTCGGCGCCGGCCCGGCCGGCGCCACGGCGGCCCGCGTCGCCGCCGAGCACGGCTGCGAGACCCTGCTGCTGGAACGCGCCGCCATTCCCCGCTACAAGACCTGTGGCGGCGGCCTCATCGGCGCGTCCCTCGCCGCCCTGCCCCGGGGCCTGCCGCTGAAGGTCCACGACACGGCCGGGCACTTCACCTTCTCCCTCAACGGCCGCAGGGAACGCACCCTCGCCTCCGCCTCCCCGACCATCGCCATGGTCCACCGCAGCGAACTCGACGAGGCGCTGACCGAGGCCGCCGCCGGGGCGGGGGCGGAGGTCCGGGACAGCACCGCGCTGACCGGCCTGGAACAGGAGGGCGGAACCGTCACCGTGCGGACCAACCGCGGCGACACCCTGCGCGCCCGGGCCGTCGTGGGGGCCGACGGCAGCGCCGGCAGAGTCGCACGTCACGTGGGTGTGGAGTGCGCGCAGGTCGACCTCGCACTGGAGGCGGAGGTCCCCGTCGACGACCGGACGGCCGACCTGTGGCGGGGCCGCCTCCTCATGGAGTGGGGACCGCTCCCCGGCTCCTTCGGCTGGATCTTTCCCAAAGGCGACATCTGCACCGCCGGAGTGGTGGCCGCCCGGGGCAACCCCACCGCTCTGCGCGCCTACAAGGAGTCCTTCCTCGCCCGCCACCGGCTCGCCGGCGCCCGGCCGCTCCATGACACCGGGCACCTGACCCGCTGCCGCCGCCCCGACTCCCCGCTGACCCGCGGACGCGTCCTCGTCGCCGGTGACGCCGCCGCCCTGGTCGACCACTGGTCCCGGGAGGGCATCTCCTACGCGCTCCGCTCGGGAGACCTCGCGGGCCGTGCC
>NZ_JACADT010000619.1:0-3471 GCF_013421635.1 Streptomyces sp. UH6
GCCGGGGCGTACATCCGCGACTTGATGGTGCCGAGCGTCTCGCTCGCCTTGCCGGCCAGCGACGCCGCCAGTTCCACCGCGGTCGTGCGGACGGCGTCCTCGGGGACCGCCCGGTCCACGACGCCCGCGGCCAGCGCCTCCCCGCCCCCGAAGCGGCGGGCGGTCACCATCGCCTCGTGCGCCGCCTGCGGCGTCAGCCGGGACTGGATCAGGGCCGACATGCCCGGGGTGAACGGGATGTGGATGTCCGCCTCCGGCAGGCACCAGAACCCGCGGTCGGCGCGCATCACCCGGAAGTCGTGCGCCAGCGACAGCATGGCCCCGGCGGCGAAGGTGTGCCCCTGGAGCGCCGCGACCGTGATCACCGGGAGCGACAGCACGCGGGCGAAGAGGGCGTGGACGGAGACCACGTACTCCTGGTGCCGGTCGGCGTGGGCGAAGAGCCAGTCCAGGTCGAGGCCGTTCGACCAGAACTTGCCCGTGGCGGCGGTCACCAGGGCGCGCGGGCCCTCCGCCTTCTCCACCTCGTCCAGGGCGCTGTTCACCGAGGCGATCCAGTCCGGGTGGAAGCGGTTCTCGCCGTCTCCGAGATCCAGAACGAAGACGTCGCCCTGACGGTCGAGAGTGGGCATGGCTGCTCCTTTGCGCACGGGTCGAGGCGGTGACACCAACCTACTAGCCAGTAACTTATGGCGCACCCGCAGTGCCTGGCAAGTGGTGTGCGCACCTTCGCGAGCGGCGGAATCTGAGCGGTGGCCGTCCGGGCAGCGGAAATCCGATGGTGCGACCGACGAGTGGCCTGATAGTCATACGGGCGGCCCGTTTCGCACCGGGCCGTGTCCACTCCCGCCGCTGAGAGGAGGGGTAAGTCATGTCGACGCCCCGTACGCCCACCACGCTCGTCCCTTCCGGCACCCCGCACACCGCCTGACACCGGGCCCGGACGGCCGAGCGCTCCTCAGCAGAGAGTCCCGACCGTGAACCCAGCTCTTCTGACCGTGCGTCCGCTCACCGGACGCGACGAACTCGACCTCTTCCTCGGCCTGTCCTACGCACTCGACGCGGAACTCGCCGCCGACCTCGACGAAGGCCGCCGCCGACCCGACCGGATGTGGGTCGCCCACGACGGTGACCGGCTCCTCGCCCGGCTCGCCTGGTGGAACCGCCTCGGCGCCGACCGGCCGCTGCTGCTCGACGTCCTCGACGTCGACGACACCCTGCCCGCCGCGGACCGCCTGGACGTCGGCGAGCACCTGCTGCGCACCGCCATGTCCACGGTGCTCGACCCCGCGGCGCCGGTCCCGGAGTACACGCGCTTCGTGCCGCCCGGCTGGCGGGACGTCCCCGCCGTCCGGCGCGCCGTCGAGGACCGCATGGCGATCGCCGAACGCACCGGAGCCCGCCTCTTCGTCGAACGGCTCCGTCTCGACCGCTCCCCGGGCCTGCCCGTACCCCCTCCCACGGGCCGCCTGGTCTTCCGCACGCCCCGCGACGAGCGTGAGCTGACCGGCCTGATGGCGCGTGTGCTGGAGGGGACCCTGGACGCCCACAGCCTGCACGACCTGACCACCATGTCGGCCCAGGAGGCGGCCGAGGCGCAGTACGCCGACGAACTGGCCCGCTACCGCAGCCCGCGCGACTGGTGGCGGGTCGCCGAACTGCCCGACGGCGGGCCGGTGGGCTTCGTCGTCCCCGCCCACAACGGCTACAACCCGGTCATCGCCTACCTCGCCGTGGTGCCCGAGCACCGCGGCAAGGGATACGTGGACGAGATCCTCGCCGAGGGCACCCGTGTCCTCACGGCCCAGGACGTGCCCCGCATCCGCGCGTCGACGGACCTGGGCAACGTCCCCATGGCCGCGGCGTTCGCCCGCGCCGGGTACGTGGACTTCGAGCGGGAGATCAACATGACCTGGAGCTGAGCCACGTCGGGCTCCCGGTGCCGCCCGGTCCCGCGGGCCGGGCGGCCGGGCGCACACCACGGCGGCCCGACCGGTCGCCGCGCGGAAGCCGGGCGCGTCCGGTCAGGTGGTGATCACCGGCCGGTGCGCGTCCAGGGTGCGCAGGTCCCGCAGCAGGGCCTCCTGGTCGGCGTTCCACAGCAGGACGCTCGCGGCGAAGTCGCGGATGTCCTCGGGGGCCTCGGTGGTCCGTCCCACCTCCACGTTCCACTGCCACCGGTGGTCGCTGAGCAGCTCGGCCTCCCGCAGGTCCGCGACGGTGCCCGGCACGTGGGGGAAGTAGGCCCACGCGGCGTGCAGCCCGGTCGCCTCCGGCTCGGCCGGGCGTTCCCCGCGCTGGAGCCGGAAGTGCGACTCCTCGACGTCCACGCCCCAGGCGATCCGGCTGGTGGAGGGGACCAGGGCCGCCGGAGCCCGTGCGGCGATCTCCAGGAAGACCAGCTCGCCGTCGGCCCGGCGGAACACCTCGTGGTGGAACACGCCGTCGCGGGGCTTGTCGGGGAAGGCCTCGATCACCTGACGGTTGAACGCGCGGAGCGCGGCCGCCTCGGGGGCGTCGTCGGGCACGGTCCAGCTGGCGCAGAGGCGGCCCTTCAGATAGTCGTAGCACGGGTGGAGGTACCGGTTGACCTTGGCGTGCAGGATCCTGCCGCCCTGGACGGTCGTGTCCACGTGGAACAGGTCGCCGTCGAGGTACTCGTCCAGCTCGAACCGCCGGCCGTCCGTGTCGCGGGCCCAGGCGTGCAGGGCCGCGGCGTCGGCGAGGACCGCGGTGCCGACGCTGCCGGACTCGTCGAGGGGCTTGACGAACACCGGCCAGCCGAGGTCGGCGCCCAGCTCGGCGGCGTACCGCTCCGGGTCGCGGTGGTGGTCGGCGGCGGACCACTCGCGGTGCCTCGGCAACCGGACGCCGGAGTCCGCCAGTGCGGCCTTCATCGTCAACTTGTCCACGAACGGCGCCAGTTGCGCGGGCCGGTCGCCGGGGACACCGGTCAGGACGCGGGCCTCGGCGACGGCCCCCAGGGCGTACTCGTCGTGGCACACCAGCCGGACGCCGTCACGGTCGCCCTCCGGGAGCGTCTCCCGCAGCTCCGTCACGCACGCGGCGATGCCCCGCGCGCCGAAGTCGTCGTGGACGACCACCCGGTCGAAGGCGTCCACCCGGTTGCGCTTCACCAGCTTCCGGTACTGGGCGGGACTCGTCATCAGGACGGTCCTGCGGTCCGGCCGGGCCAGGACGGCCGGGTCGATCCGGAAGGACGCGATGTTCTGGACGATGACGTCGGTCAGCATGAAGGGCTCCCGTCCGGACGGTGCGGGCCGGCGTCCTGCCGGAAAACCGGTCCCCGCACCCCGGCCCGTGCCGTCGGCACGGCGCCGCGGGGCGCCCGGGCGGGTGGTCCGTCGGTCGGCGTCGCTGCGCGCTGCATGGCGATCCTCTCTGCAACTTGCCTCTGTCGGCGTCGCGTCGGTTATCCGGCCGCGCACGCTCCATGCGCGGAGGGGCAGT
>NZ_JACADT010000062.1:0-13180 GCF_013421635.1 Streptomyces sp. UH6
GGGGCGGCCAGGGTTCCCGGGGCGGCCCCGTACCCCGTGGCGGCCTGGGTCTCCAGGGCGGCGTGGGTCCCCAGGGTTACGTCGACATCCAGGGCGTCGAGTACCGTCGCGCACCGCGCGGCGTCCGGGCGGGCCCCGGGGTCCTGGTCGGTCATGGCCCGGATCAGGGAGGCCAGGTCCGCGGACAGCCCGGCGGGGACCACGGGCGGGCGGTGGACGCGGGCGATCGCCGCCTCCAGGAAGGCGCCCTCGTACTCCGGTTCCCCCTTCAGGCACTCCAGCAGGACCAGGCCGAGCGCGTAGACGTCCGCGGCCGGTCCGATGGGCTTCCCCTCCACCTGCTCGGGCGCCAGGTAGGCGGCGGTGCCCGTCAGCACGTCCGGCGACGTGTGGCGGGTGGTGTCGACCAGGCGGGCGATGCCGAAGTCGGCCAGGTGCGGGGCGCCCGCCGGGTCGAGCAGGACGTTCGACGGCTTGACGTCGCGGTGCACGATGCCGGCCTGGTGGACGTGGGCGAGGGCCTGCGCGAGGGCGGCTCCGAGACCGGCCACGCGCCGCTCCGGCAGCGGACCGTCCGCCAGGAGACCGCGCAGGGTGGGGCCGTCGACCAGTTGCATGACCAGGTACGGGCGCTCGTCGTGCTGTCCGACGTCGTAGACGGTGACCAGGCCGGGGTCGTGGAGCCGGGCGAGGAGGAGGGCCTCCGTCGAGAGGCTGTCCTCGATCCGCGGGTCGGCCCCGGGGCCGGGCCGGAAGACCTTGACGGCCACGGGCCGCCGCAGCCGCGTGTCGACGCCTTCGTAGACGTCGGCCATGCCGCCCGAGCCGATCTTCGCGCCCAGGCGGTAGCGGTCGGCCAGGAGCTCGGCGGACCACGGATCCGCCGGCACCGGTGCCGGCGGATCCGTGGGCATGGCTGCTGAGCGGCAGGCCGTCATCTGGGTCTCCGTTGCTGTCACCGCGTAGTGGACTCGGCCGTGCGTGAAGAGGCCGTGGCCATGCGGGTACCCCGAGGCCGTGTCGGATATCCGGGCGAAGTCGGCGACGGGCTCGGGACCGGGGCGTGACGGGCCCGGACCGGGGGCGCGCGACGGGGGGCCTGGACCGGGGGTCCGCCCGGCGGGCGCGTAGGGTTCGGGCCATGGTGACCGCGACCGTCCGTGAGTGGCGCGACGAGGAAGGGTGGGGCGTACTCGACTCCCCCGAGACCCCCGGCGGCTGCTGGGGCCACTACTCGCACATCCGGATGAAGGGCTTCCGCACGCTCTCCCCCGGGCAGCTCGTCGAGCTCCGGTGGGAGGCTCCCGGGTTCCGGCAGGACGGGTACGCCTACCGGGCGCTGGAGATCACGCCCCGGGACGGCTGACGTCCGGGCACGGCGGTCGGGGAGCGCCGCGGAGCGGAGGATTACGGCCCCCTCCCGTGCGCTTCCCGGGTACGGTGCGGGGATGTCGATCGATGCCGCGCCGGCCTGCCCGCAGTGCGGGGCCGCGTTGCGGGCCGGTTCCATGGCGCTCTGCCGCCGCGCGGAGGACGACCGCCGCGTGTGCCGCATGGTCTGGGCGTGCTCCGACCGGCACGTGTGGTGGAAGTGGGCGGACCGCCCGGCCTCACCGTTGGAACCGTGCCCCTACCCCGACCTGGGACCGAGCTGAGTTCCGGCGTCGCCGCGGCCGGCTGTCCGGCTGTCCGACCGGTTGCGCTGACGGCTGCGCGACCGGCTAGTCGGAGGTGACCCCCCAGTAGCCGATCGCGACGGGCACGCCGTCGTGGAAGAGCACCGTGCAGTTCCCCTGGCCCCGGGCGGGGAACGCCAGACGGCCGGAACCGAGGGCCGCCGCCCACTCCTCGTGGGTGGGCCGGCCGCCGGGGGCCCAGGCGCGCACCTCGGCGTCGGTCAACGGCCGGAGGAACGGGCCGTCGTGCGGGTCCGCGGCCTCGAGCATGAGGGGGAAGTCCAGCACCGTGCGGGTGCCGCCGGTGAGGACCCGGTCGATCCACTCCGGCTCCCGCCACAGCTCCGTGACGGACCGCCCCGGGAAGCCGCGGTCGTCCCTCGCCAGTTCCTCGTCCTGGGCCTGGCGGAAGGCCGCCGCCAGGTCGGGCCCGTACGGACCCGTGTGGGTCCAACCCTCGCCACCCATCGCTGCCTCTCCTCACACGCCCCGGTGGGACCGGACCGGCGACGCGGTGAGGCCGCCGGGGTGTCGTTCACCGCCGCTGCGCGGTCTCCCAGGCCTGGTGCGCGGTGACGACCCGGTTCCAGAGGGCGGTCCGCGCGGGGGCGTCCACGTCGGTCAGATCCAGGTGGAAGACGCCGGTCAGGACGTCGTACCAGTCGTCGGCGGAGTCGAGGGTCCGCTCCTGGATGCCCCCGGCGTCGATCCTGCGCAGCACGCGGCCGCGCAGGACGTCCGCGCCCTTGGCGTCGCGGAGCTGGGCGGTGAGGACGCGGACGAAGCCGGACTCGGCGGACGTCGACAGTCGGACGTGCTCCGCGGCGAAGGAGGACAGTTCCACCGGGCCGGGCGCGAAGTCCATCGCCGTGAAGGATCCGCGGGGGTCGTGGACGAGGCGCCAGCCGCCGGGCTCGGCCGTCGACGGGGCCATGGCGTAGGTGAAGGGCCCCTGGGCGTAGGTGCCTTCGCGCAGCGGCAGTGGCTCGTGCAGCGCGTCGCCCAGCCCGGTGTCGACCAGCCACCGCTCGCCGTCGATGGGCACGGTGAGCGCGAGGTGGTCGCCGGAGGCGCCGGCGGGGGACTCCGGGGTGCCCTGCACGCCGGCCCGGTGCAGGGTGACGTCGTAGCCGAGGGCGGTCAGCAGGGCGGCGAAGGCCCCGTTGAGGTGGAAGCAGTAGCCGCCCCGCCCGCGCAGGATCCGGGCCACGGACTCGGCGGCGTCGATGCCCGTCGGCCGCCCCAGATGGATGTCGAGGGTCTCGTAGGGGACCCGTTCCGCCTGCGCCCGGTGCAGTGCCCGCAGCGCCTCCAAGGTCGGGGCCGCCGGCCGCGCGACCCCCAGCACCGCCAGATATCCGTCGACGTCGATCATGCTCCCCCCTCCGCACCACCGTTCGAAATTGTTCGAACGGATGATCAGCATAGTGGCTGGGACCGACCGTTCACGTCGTCCATGGTGAATGCGGCACGCCCGTGAACGCCGGTTGTGCTTGCCTGGAGTGCACTCCAAGTCTCTAGCGTGGAGGTCATGACGGTGACCGAGGCAGCCGCGGCGACCGGTGTGGACGACTGCGCGTCCGGGACGGCGGTCCGGCCGCGGCCGGACGGGCAGGACAACTACACCATCGGCGAGGTCGTGGCGCTGACGGGGCTGAGCGCCCACACGCTGCGGTGGTACGAGCGCATCGGGCTGATGTCCCGGGTGGACCGCTCGCACAACGGGCAGCGCCGGTACGACAACGACGATCTCCGCTGGCTGGAGTTCGTCGGCAGGCTGCGGCTGACGGGGATGCCGGTGGCCGACATGGTGCGGTACGCGGAGCTGCTGCGCGAGGGCGACCACACGTTCGCCGCCCGGCAGGAGCTGCTGGTCCGGCACCGGGAGGACGTGCGGCGGCACATCGCCGATCTTCAGGCGACGCTCGCGGTCCTCGACTTCAAGATCGAACTCTACGGAGGTGCGGCGCGTTGACGATCGACAGGACACCCCTCGACACGGTACGGCTCGGCGGGGCGGACGGCCCGGAGATCGGCGTGCAGGGGCTGGGGTGCATGGGCATGAGCTTCGCCTACGGACCCACCGACGCCGACGAGGCGCGGGCCACCCTGGAGCGGGCGCTGGAGCTGGGCGTGACGCTGTACGACACGGCCGACATGTACGGGCTGGGGGAGAACGAGAAGTTCATCGCGCCGTTCGTCGCCTCGCACCGCGACGAGGTCACCGTGGCGACGAAGTTCGCGATCCAGCTGGACCCGCAACGGCCGGAGTGGCGCGCGATCCGCAACGACCGGCCGTACATCCGCCAGGCCGTCGAGGGCAGTCTGCGACGGCTCGGCGTCGAGGTGATCGACCTCTACTACATGCACCGGCGTGACCCCGCCGTCCCCATCGAGGAGACGGTCGGCGCGATGGCGGAGCTGGTGGAGGAGGGCAAGGTCAAACAGCTCGGGCTGAGCGAGGTGACCGGTCCCGAGCTGCGGGCGGCGCACGCGGTGCACCCGATCGCGGCGCTGCAGTCGGAGTGGTCGGTGTTCAGCCGTGACGTGGAGCGGACGGCGGTGCCGGCGGCGGCCGAGCTGGGAGTGACGTTCGTGCCGTACTCGCCGCTGGGCCGGGGCTTCCTCACCGGCGCGGTCACGTCGGCGGGCGACCTGTCGGCCGACGACTTCCGCCGTTCACTCCCCCGCTTCACCGCGACGAACGCGGCGCTGAACGCCGAACTGCTGGCGCCGATGCGGCAGATCGCCGAGGAGCGCTCGCTCACCCTGGGGCAGGTGGCGCTGGCCTGGGTGCACACGCAGGCGGAGGTGCACGGGCTGACGGTCGTGCCGATCCCCGGCACCCGCAGGCCCGGGCGGGTGGAGGAGAACACCGCGGCGGCGGCGGTCCGGCTCACGGCGGAGGAGCTGAAGCAGCTCGAGCCGCTCGCGGAGCGGGTCTCGGGCGATCGCTACCCGGACATGAGCGGGTCGTCGGCGGGACGCGAGTGACCGAAGCGGGCCCGGGGGCATCCCCGGGCCCGCGGGGCCGGTGACGTGTCCGCGGGGCCTCCCTCACCGGCCGACCGCGCCCCCGACCGGTACCTGGTCCGACACGGCGCGTCCGCCGTCCTGCTGCCGCAGGCGGACCTCGACGTGGCCGCCGACGATGCGGGTGTCGAAGGCGGGCTGCGGGGCGGTCGCGGGGCCGCGGACGTTCCAGCCGTCGGAGAGGCGGAAGACGCTGCCGTGCCAGGGGCACTCGACGCAGCCGTCGGCGACGGTGCCCTCGGAGAGCGGGCCCGCGAGGTGGCTGCACCGGTCGGCCAGCGCGTGCACCGTGCCGCCCGTCTCCCGGACCACCAGCACCGGGACGTCGTCCACCATCCGCCGCACCGGCCGGCCGACGGGGAAGTCGGCCACCGGGCCGACCCGGTGCCAGCCCTCGGTGACGAGGTGCGGGACCTCTTCCGCGTGGTTGGCGCCGGAGGCCTGGTGGTAGGCCAGGTGGCCGCCCAGCATCCCGCCGAGTCCGACGGCCGTCAGGCCGAGGAAGCCGAGCACGCGGCCCGACGTGGAGCCGTCCTCCTTGACGCGGTGGACGAACGAGGCGGCGTACAGGCCGACGGCCGCGACGTTGGCCACGGCGTGGACCAGGCCGACGCGCTGCTGCTGGCGGTGCAGGTCCGCCCAGTCGACGGCACCGGCCAGGGCGGAGGGGGCGGCCGCGGCCAGGCCGACGCCGATCAGCAGGCGCGCCTCACGGGAACGACCGGGGCACATGTCGAGCACCGCGGCGGAGAGCCAGGTGCCGACCGGGATCTGCACCAGCGCCGGGTGCAGCGGGTGGCCGATCGACCTGCCGTGCAGGACGTCCCGGCCGCTTCCGAGCGGCAGGGCCCGGACCCGCTCACGGATGGTCTCGATCAGGGCGTCCGCCCTCGGCTCACGCTCCAGACGGTCCAGCAGCCTCAGGGTTCGGTTCTGCCGCAGTCGGCGGCGACGGGGGGTCGTGGTCATGGCCGCCGGGTCCCCGCCGGAACCCTCGGCAAACGAGCCGGGGACCACCGGCCGCCGGGGCCCCGGCGGCCACCCCGGTCCGCCCGAGCCGCAGGCCCAGCGGACGCGACGGCCCGGCGCGGGCCCGGGTCCTACCGCCCCGCCTCGATCAGCGCGGCGAACGAGTCCAGTACGCGGAGCAGCCCGAAGGCGTAGGCGTGGTCGGGGTCGAGGGCGCTGCCGTGGGTCTCGCCCACCGTCGTGCCCACCCGTGAGGCGAGGGGGTAGGCGGCGGGGTCGAGGACCCGGGCGAGCAGGGGGGCGTTGGCCTCCCACCACTCCTGGTCGTCCATCCCGGCGTCGCCCCGGGCGGCGCGCGCGTCGGCGGCGGTGCGGGCGTTCGCCTGGACGAAGGTGAGGAGGTGGGTCAGGCAGTCGTCCATGGTGACGTCGTCGAGGCCGAGCCCGTCGAAGGCCGAGAGTTCGTGCTCGTACTTGGCCATCTGCCCCGGTCCGAGCGGTGGCCGGACGGTGGAGACGGTGGCGGCCCAGGGGTGGCGGGTGAAGAGCGCACGGTTCTCGTCGGCGACCGCGCTGACCCTGTCCCGCCAGGGACGTCCGGCGGTGCCGGTGCGCGGCATCCGGGCGTAGGCGGCGTCCAGCATCAGGTCGAGCAGCTCGGCCTTGCCGGGGACGTAGGTGTAGAGGGTCATCGGAACCACGCCGAGGTCACCCGCGACCCGGCGCATGGTGAGCGCCTCCAGCCCCTCGGCGTCGGCGATGCGGGTCGCCATGTCCAGCACGGCGTCGACGCTCAGGGCCCGGCGAGGCCCCCGGCGGGTGGTGGCGGGCGCGTCGGCCCCCGGATCCCCGAGGGCGTCGCGCCACAGCAGGCGCAGGGTGCTGGCGGGGTCCCCCGCGCTGGTTCGTTCGGTCGGCACGTCCTCATCATCCCCGCCGAAATCTCTGTACGCCGTATAATGTACGTCGTATAGAGTTGTTCGGCAGGCAGGCAGGCAGGCAGGCGGGCAGGCCGCCGACCGCACCGCCGACCCACCGGCCACCGCTCACCGCCCACCGTTTCCGCCCAGGAGGTCCCATGAAGATCACCGCATGCGCCGTCTCCCTGAACGTCGAGGACGTCCCCGCCTCCAGCGCCTTCCTCAGGGACCACTTCGGCTTCCAGGAGGCGATGGCCGCCGACGGCTTCGCCTCGCTCACCCGTGACGACCTCGGCATGAACGTGGTGTTCCTGCGCCGCGGCCTGGAGACGCTGCCGGAGGACCAGCGCGACGACCACGCACGGGGCCTGATCCTCGCCTTCGAGGTGGACGACCTGGAGGGGGAGCTGGCCCGCCTCGAGGGAGAGGGCGTGACCGTGACCATGCCGCTGACCGAGGAGGAGTGGGGCGAGCGCGCCTTCCAGGTCCGCGACCCGAACGGCGTGATCGTGCAGCTGGTCGACTGGAAGGGCGGCGCGCCGGCCTGACCCCTCCCGCACCGGGTGTCGGGGAGCCGGTTCGACGGCTCCCCGGCGCCGTTCCACGCCCTCGGGGAGCGGCCCGGCGGTGAGGTGACCCATAGGGCCCAGATCACTTACTAAGCCGCTTAGTACGGAGGGGCCGGAGCCGGCACCGCCCTATCGGAGGCCACAAGGCGTTCTTGGCGGCTGCCTTACCTGCGCATTTCCGTTTCGCACCCATTTGGTGTGTTCTGTGCGCTTGCGCACCCTTACCTAATCATTACGAAGAAGCTTCGTAGATCACACCTTTGTCACCCGGCCGGAGAACCGGTTACCAATGAACCCGTCGCCGGGCACCGTTCTGGTTCACCGGCGGCGGTCCCGATCTCCGAGCCAAAGGGTTCCGCATGTTCCAGCGCGTCACGCTCCGCACCACCGGTACCTCCGCCCTCCGCACCCGCGCCGCGGTCGTCGCGGCCGGCCTCGGAGCTTCGGTGGTACTGGGCGCCGGAGTCGCGACGGCGGCCGGCGCTCCCGAGGGGGCCGCCACTCAGGCGGTCACCGAGGCCAAGACGGCCGCGAAGCCGAGCTGGGTCGACCCGGTCCAGCACTACAAGCTGTCCGCGAGCTACGCCCAGAACGGTGGCATGTGGGCGTCCAAGCACTCCGGCCAGGACTTCGCCGTGCCGACCGGCACCAAGGTCTTCGCCGCCCACGAGGGCACCGTCGTCAAGGCCGGCAGCTGGGGCGCAGGCGACGGCCCCGCCTACGGCAACGCCGTCGTGATCAAGCACGACAACGGCACCTATTCGCAGTACGCCCACCTCTCCAAGGTCCAGGTGAGCGTCGGCGAGAAGGTGAACACCGGCGAGCAGATCGCCCTGTCCGGCAACACCGGCAACTCCAGCGGTCCCCACCTGCACTTCGAGATCCGCACCACCGCCAACTACGGCTCGGCCATCGACCCGGCCAAGTTCCTCGCCTCCAAGGGCGTCAAGATCTGAGCACGGCAGGTGAACGAGGCCCCCCGGCAGCACGCCGGGGGGCCTCTTCCGCGTTCAGCCGTCCGGCGGAACCCGCCGCTCGCCGTCACGGTCGCATCTCACAGAGCAGGAGGGCCTGCCGGACGGCCCCGGCAGGCGCATACTGGCCTCAATGACAAAGTCAGCAGCACCTAAGCGCCATCTGCCGACCAGCCCCTTCAAGGCCCCGGTCGCGCCGCCCCTCAAACACTTCGCCGTGGGTGACCGGGTCACCCACGACCTGTACGGCCTCGGCCGGGTGATCGGCATCGAGGACGGGATCGCCGCCCTCGTGGACTTCGGTCCGTCGCAGGTGCGGGTCCTGAGCCCGTACGCGAAGATGAGCAAGCTCTAGAGCTCCGCGACCGTCACCCTCACCCTCACCGCCGCTGTGCCCGGCCCATGGCACCCGGGCCCGCGGCTGTGTGGGCCCGTCGACGAACGGGAGATCCCCCATCGAACTGTCCTCGCTGTTCTCCGCCCCCGACGGGGCGTCCCAGCAGCGCACCGCCGTGTCCTCGCCCCCTCCGGCGACCCAGCCGTTCCAGGCCCCGGACTTCGGGGAGGACGACGACCTCTGGCCCGACGACGCGCAGCCCTTCACCCCGGAGACCGGGACGGCCTCGCGGCGCTGACGGTCAGGCGTCCGCCCTCGCCGCGAGACCGAGGAACGCCGTCCAGGCGGCGGGGGCGAGGGTGAGCGCGGGGCGGGCGGTGTCCTTGGAGTCCCGCACGTACACCGTGGCGCTGCCGAGGGCGACCTCCACGCAGGCGCCGCCCTCGTTGCCGCTGTGGCTGCTCTTGAACCAGGTCGGTTGCGTGCTCATCGCGGTGCTCAACGGTCCCCCAGCATGTCCGTCATCAGGGTCAGGGATTCCTGTGGCGTGAGCGCCTGGGCCCTGATGCTGCCGTAACGTGCGGCCAGGATACGGACCTCCTCCCTGTCGACCAGCAGGGAAGCCTGGTTCTGGGCTTCGACGTAGGCGACCTGCGGCTTGCCCTTCGGGGTGAGCAGGATGAACGGGCCGCCCATTCCCGCGTGTTCCGGCCGGTCGATCGGCATCACCTGGATCTCCACGTGCCGGAGCTCCGCCAGGGTGATCAGACGGTGCAGTTGCTCCTTGTGCACCTCGTCGCCCCCGACGGGCCGCCGGAGGGCGCCTTCCTCGATCACCGCCGTGACCAGCGGTGGCGGTCGGTCGGTGAGGATCCGCTGCCGGTCCAGACGCGAGGCGACGCGACGGTCGATCGTCTCCTCGTCCAGCACGGGCTTCCGCATCTCGTACAGGGCGCGGGCCCGCCGTTCCGTCTGGAACAGCCCCGGTACGTCGTGGTTGCTGTAGTCGTTGATCTCGACCGCACTCGCCTCCAGCCGGGCGTAGTCGCGGAACCAGGCCGGGTGACGGACCCGGGACTTCGCCCTCGCCCGCTCCACCTCGTCGGCGATCGCCCGCAGCAGCCCTCCCCCGCCGAGCAGTTCGTCGGCGGCGGCCAGGAACTCCCTCCGCGGGGTACGGCGTCCGCGTTCCAGGGAGGAGATCAGGTCCTCGCTGTAGCCGAGCCGGTCGCCGAGGTCGCGCTGGGTCAGGCCGGCCCGCTCCCGCAGGAGCTTGACCTGTCTGCCGACCGCACGGAACAGCTCCTCGTACGGCTCCGGTTCCTCCGTCTCGCACGCCATCGGTGCCACCGCCTTCCACCCGACAGGCCGTACACGTCGCGTGCCGCATCCGCACGGGTCCGCCTGTACCGGCCGTCCTGCTCGCCAGGGTAGGCCGCGGCGGACACGCTGAGTCACATGGTTCTCACGACACGCACCGGGACACGGTGGGCACAACTGTTCAGCGGCACGCCCCGCGGGGCCCGCCTCGCACGGCTGTTGGCCGTCCACCGGCTGGAGTCGTGGGGCGCGCCGCCCTCGTCGGAAGCGGGCGGGGCGGTGGCCCTGGTGGTCGCGGAGCTCGCGGCCAACGCCGTCACGCACGGTTGCCTGCCGGGGAGGGGCTTCCGGCTGAGGCTGGAACTGCCCGACCCAGGGCTGCTGTTCGTGGCGGTCGACGACCCGAGGGGTGAACGCGCTCCGGCGCCGCGGGGGCACGGCGGTGAGGGCTCGGGGAACGGACTGCTGCTGGTCGAGACGCTCACCGTCGCCTGGGGGTGGCGGCCCCGGCCGCCGTCCGGCAAGACCGTGTGGGCGGTCTGCCCGCTGGAGTGACCGCCCGCCGGACGGTGCGCCGATATTCGGCCACGGGTGTCACCGACTCGCTCTAGTGTTCTTCCAGTTCGAGAGCCCGGAAGGGCGGACAGGGGAGGAACCGGGTGAGTCAGAGCTTCCGCGTGGACCTGCGCGGGATCGTCGATCTGCTGAGCCACCACCTGTACACCAGCCCGCAGGTGTACGCGCGGGAGCTGTTGCAGAACGCGGTGGACGCCATCACCGCGGCGCACGGGGCGGACGCCGGGCAGCGCGGCGTGGGCCGCATCGCGCTGGAGTCGGCGGACGGCACGGGGGACGGTTCGCTGACCGTCACCGACAACGGTGTCGGACTGTCCGAGGCCCAGGTGCACGAGCTGCTGGCGACCATCGGCCGCAGCTCCAAGCGTGACGAACTGGGCTTCGCCCGGCACGAGTTCCTCGGACAGTTCGGCATCGGGCTGCTCTCCTGCTTCATGGTGTCGGACGCCATCGAGGTCACCACCCGCCGTGCGGACGAACCCACCGTGCTCTGGCACGGCAGGTCCGACGGCAGCTACACGGTCCGCACCGCCGGGCCGGGCGAGGAGCGCGCGGAGACCGGCACCACGGTCACGCTGCGGCCCCGGCGGGGCAGTGAGCACCTGCTGACCCGGGCCTCGGTGACCGAGCTGGCGACCCGCTTCGGCGGACGGCTGCCGCACGCGGTCACCGTGGACGGCGTGGAGATCACCGGCGGACCGGCCCCCTGGGACCGCCCGGCGGACGAGACGCCGGCCCGGCGGCGGGCCCGGCTGGAGGCGTACTGCGAGGAGGTGTTCGGGTTCGCGCCGTTCGACGTGGTGGACCTGGAGACCGCCGAGGCGGGACTGCGCGGTGTGGCGTTCGTGCTGCCGATGCCGGCCAACCCGTCGGTGCCCGCCGCGCACCGCGTCTACCTGAAGCAGATGCTCCTCTCCGAGCGGGCCGAACGGCTGCTGCCGGAATGGGCGTTCTTCGTGCGGTGTGTCGTCGACACGGCCGAGCTGCGGCCCACCGCCAGCCGGGAGGCGCTGTACGAGGACGCGCTGCTGGAGTCCACCCGCGACGCGCTGGGCGGCGTGCTGCGCGCCTGGCTGGTGCGGCTCAGCCGGCAGGACCCCGCGCGGCTGCGGGACTTCCTGCGGGTGCACCACCTGGGCGTGAAGGCGCTGGCGCTGCACGACGACGACATGCTGCGGCTGGTCGCCGACTTCTGGCCGATGGAGACCAACGTCGGCCCGCACACCCTGAGCGAGTTCCGCGAGCGCTACGGACTGGTCCGCTGGACACCGCTGGTGGACGAGTTCCGCCAGCTCGCCCCGGTGGCCGCCGCGCAGGGGCTGGCCGTGGTCAACGCCGGTTACGTCTACGACGCGCAGATCCTGGAACGGCTCGCCGCGGTGGACCCGGACGTGGAGACGGAGGTGCTGCGGGCGGCGGACCTCACCACGCACCTGGAGCGGCTGGAGGTCGAGGAGGAGCGGGCGCTGGCCCCGGCCGTGGCGGCGGCCGAACGGGTGCTGGCCGGGCTCGGCTGCGACCTGCTGGTGCGGTCGTTCCAGCCGGCCGGACTGCCCGCCCTGTACCTGCTGGACGACGACACGGCGTTCCAGATGGACCTGCGCGAGACCAAGGAACAGGTCGACGACGTGTGGGCGTCGATCCTCGGCAGCCTGGAGGCGGACGGCGAGCCCCGGCCGCGGCTGGTGCTCAACCACCGCAACGCGCTGGCCCGGCAGGTGCTGACGCTCGCCGACCCGGAGCTGCGGGCCACCTGCCTGGAGGGGCTGTACGTCCAGGCCCTGCTGCTGGGCCACCATCCGCTGCGCCCGGCGGACACCGCCGTGCTCAACCAGTCGTTCCTCGGCCTGATCGGCCGCGCCGTGTCCGCGTCCGCCACGTCCCCGGGAGACGACCGATGAGCCGTACCGAGCAGGAGGTCAGGCAGCTCTACGCCGAGGCGAACCGGATGCCCGCCGGGCCGGCGAAGTTCGCCGCGCTGGAGCAGGTGGTGCGCCACGCGGACGCCCTCGGGCTGGTGGAGTTCGCCTTCCAGGTCCGGATGGACGCCACCTCCGTCTTCCACAACAACGGCGCCGCGCAGAAGGCGATGGTGGCCTTCTCCTGGTGCCTGGCGGCCTACGACCGCGAGCCGGAGCGGTTCGGCGCGTACGCCGAGCGCGGCCTGCTATGGAACCTGAAGTGGATGATCTACAACGTCCACCAGTTCCCCGAGATCCCGCTGCGGCGGGCCTGGGACCTGCTGGAGGACATGGAGCGGCGCTACCGGCGCGGCGGCCACAGCCTGCACGCCGTGCTGCAGCACCGGGGTCTGATCGCCGAGAGCGTCGGCGAGCTGGAGCGGGCCCAGGAGTACTACGAGCAGATGGCACGGACCCCGCGCGACCGTCTCTCCGACTGCGCGGGCTGCGTGCCCAGCAGCCAGACCCGCACCCTGGTGGCGCTGGGCCGGGACGCGGAGGCGATCGAGGTCGGCGAGCCGGCCCGCACCTCCTGGTGCTCCGACCAGCCGCAGTGGATCAACTCGGAGCTGCTGCTGCCGTACCTGCGGACCGGGCAGCCGCACAAGGCGCTCGAGGCGCACCGGACCGCCTACCGGCGGATCCGGGAGAAGCCGTACCACCTGGCCGAACTCGCGCTGCACCTGATGTTCTGCGTGCACACCGGCAACCCGGAGCGTGGCCTCGACCTGGTCGAACGGCACCTGCACTGGCTTGACTCCCCGCGCACCCCGCTCGCCGACGCCGACTTCTGCGCGGCCGCGGTGGCGGTGCTGCGCACCCTGGACGAGCGCGGCGAGGGCGAC
>NZ_JACADT010000620.1:0-3449 GCF_013421635.1 Streptomyces sp. UH6
CCTGCGGTTCCGCCCGGTCGGCCCGCTCGGAACCCGGCGCTCCGGCCACGGCGATCTGGACGCCCTGGTCGGCCAGCGCCTGCAGCTCCGTACCGGCCCGGTCGTCGTGGCCCGGGGGCTCGTCCGTCACCAGGCGCGTGATCAGCTCCGTGGGGACCGTCTGGAACATCGTGTCGGTGCCCAGCTTGGAGTGGTCCGCCAGGACCACCACCTCGGAGGCGGCCTGCACCAGCGCGCGGTCGACGGACGCGGAGAGCATGTTGGAGGTGGACAGGCCCCGCTCGGCGGTCAGCCCACTGCCCGACAGGAAGGCCTTGGAGACCCGCAGCCCCTGGAGGGACTGCTCCGCCCCGCTGCCCACCAGCGCGTAGTTGGAGCCCCGCAGGGTGCCGCCGGTCATCACCACCTCCACCCGGTTGGCATGGGCCAGCGCCTGCGCCACCAGCAGCGAGTTGGTGACCACGGTCAGCCCCGGCACCCGCGCCAGCCGGCGGGCCAGCTCCTGGGTGGTGGTGCCCGCCCCGACCACGATGGCCTCGCCCTCCTCGACGAGACCCGCGGCGAGATCGGCGATGGCGGTCTTCTCGGCGGTCGCGAGATGGGACTTCTGCGGGAAGCCGGACTCACGCGTGAACCCGCCCGGCAGCACCGCACCACCGTGCCGGCGGTCGAGGAGTCCTTCTGCCTCCAGCGCGCGCACGTCCCGTCGCACGGTCACTTCGGAGGTCTGGACGACGCGGGCGAGCTCCCGGAGCGACACCGCTCCGTTGGCACGCACCATTTCGAGGATCAATTGACGACGTTCTGCAGCGAACACGAAACTGACAGTAACCCCAACGACCGCCTGGTTTCAGCAGTTTGCGGCGAATTGCAGAAGATGTGCGTGATCAGGGGCTCGGGATGGTATAAGGCGCGGCTCGGGTGACTATGCCACACGCATGGGCGGCGACGGTCCGTGATCACGGAAGTCGCCGCCCGGACAAACGACAAGCGCCGGCCCCGAGTTGGGGCCGGCGCTCGCGGAATGCGGGGGTGTCAGGCCTTGCGGGTGTGGAGCTGGCGCGCCACCTCGGCGATCGAACCGGACAGCGAGGGGTAGACGGTGAACGCGTTTGCGATCTGCTCCACCGTCAGGTTGTTGTCCACCGCGATGGAGATCGGGTGGATCAGCTCCGAGGCGCGCGGCGCGACCACCACGCCGCCGACCACGATGCCGGTGCCGGGGCGCGCGAAGATCTTCACGAAGCCGTCGCGGATGCCCTGCATCTTGGCGCGCGGGTTGCGCAGCAGCGGCAGCTTGACCACCCGGGCGTCGATCTTGCCGGCGTCCACGTCGGCCTGGGTGTAGCCGACGGTGGCGATCTCCGGGTCGGTGAAGACGTTGGAGGAGACGGCCTTGAGGTTGAGCGGGGCCACCGCGTCGCCGAGGAAGTGGTACATCGCGATGCGGCCCTGCATGGCCGCCACCGAGGCGAGCGCGAAGACGCCGGTGACGTCACCGGCCGCGTAGACGCCGGGGGCCGTGGTCCGGGAGACCTTGTCGGTCCAGATGTGGCCCGAGTCCTTCAGCCGGACGCCGGCCTCCTCCAGCCCCATCTCATGGGTGTTGGGGATCGCGCCGACGGCCATCAGGCAGTGCGTGCCGGTGATCACCCGGCCGTCCGACAGGGTGACCTCGACCCGGTCGCCCACCCGCTTGGCGGACTCGGCGCGCGAGCGGGCCATGACGTTCATGCCGCGGCGGCGGAACACGTCCTCCAGCACGGCGGCGGCGTCCGGGTCCTCGCCCGGCAGCACGCGGTCGCGGCTGGAGACCAGCGTGACCCGCGAGCCGAGGGCCTGGTAGGCGCCGGCGAACTCGGCGCCGGTGACACCGGAACCGACCACGATGAGCTCCTCGGGGAGCTCGTCCAGGTCGTACACCTGGGTCCAGTTCAGGATCCGCTGCCCGTCGGGGCGGGCGGCGGGCAGTTCGCGGGGGTGCCCGCCGGTGGCGATCAGCACGGCGTCCGCGGTCAGCGTCTCCTCGCTGCCGTCCACCGCCCGCACGACCACCTTGCGGGAGCCGTCCGCGGCCTGGAGCCCCTCCAGCCGGCCCCGGCCCCGCAGCACCCGGGCGCCCGCCCGGGTCACCGAGGCGGTGATGTCGTGCGACTGCGCCAGCGCGAGGCGCTTCACACGGCGGTTGACCTTGCCCAGGTCCACGCCGACCACCCGCGCGGGAGCGTCCATGTGAGGAGTGTCGTCGGCGACGATGATCCCCAGCTCCTCGTACGACGAGTCGAAGGTGGTCATCACCTCGGCCGTCGCGATGAGCGTCTTCGACGGCACGCAGTCGGTCAGCACCGACGCGCCGCCCAGACCGTCCGCGTCGACGACGGTCACCTCCGCGCCGAGCTGCGCCGCTACCAGGGCCGCCTCGTATCCGCCGGGCCCGCCACCAATGATCACGATCCGAGTCACGTGCCCCATTGTCCCGCACCTTTCAAGGTCGCACCGCCCGGGGTCCGCCGACCCCCGTCTCACCGCCGCCCGCGTACCCCGTGCGGGCTCGGAAACGACACGGCAACGATCCCGCTGTGCGCCCGTTCTGATCTACGCGCGTAGGGAACGAAGGGATAGGGTCTGCCGCGTGAACGCTTCTCTTCTTCGGGACGACCCCTACGCCGCCGCGGTCGCAGCCGCCGACCGCCTCCGGCAGCTCACGGGCACCGAGACGCACGACGTGGCCCTGGTGCTGGGTTCCGGCTGGGCACCCGCCGTCGACGCCCTGGGCACTCCGGAGGCCGACCTGGAGGTCACCGAGCTCCCCGGCTTCCCGCCCCCGGCGGTCGAGGGCCACGGCGGGCGCGTCCGGTCCTACCGGCTCGGCGACCGCCGGGTCCTGGTCTTCCTCGGCCGCACCCACTTCTACGAGGGCCGCGGCGTCGCCTCCGTGGTGCACGGCGTGCGCACCGCGGTCGCCGCGGGCTGCCGCACGGTGGTCCTCACCAACGGCTGCGGCGGCCTGCGCGAGGGCATGCGCCCGGGCCAGCCTGTACTGATCTCCGACCACATCAACCTGACGGCCACCTCGCCGATCGTCGGCGCCAACTTCGTGGACCTCACCGACCTGTACTCCTCGCGCCTGCGTGAACTGTGCCGGGAGGTCGACCCCGGCCTGGAGGACGGCGTCTACGCGCAGTTCCCCGGCCCGCACTACGAGACGCCCGCCGAGATCCGGATGGCCCGCGTCATCGGCGCGGACCTGGTCGGCATGTCCACCGCCCTGGAGGCCATCGCGGCGCGTGAGGCGGGCGCCGAGGTGCTGGGCGTCTCCCTGGTCACCAACCTGGCGGCCGGCATGACGGGCGAGCCCCTCAACCACGAGGAGGTCCTCCAGGCCGGCCGCGACAGCGCCGCCCGGATGGGCGAGCTCCTCGCCGGGCTGCTGCCGCGCCTGTGACGCG
>NZ_JACADT010000621.1:0-3448 GCF_013421635.1 Streptomyces sp. UH6
CGGCGGCCAGCGGTCGCCGGGCCCCGCCGGGGCCGGAAGCATGGGGCCCATGCTGCGGCGAGGCGGGCCGGTGGACCCGGCGGTCGAGGACGCCGCCGGCCGTGGCCGGCGGTGGCTCCACCACGCCCGGCTGGTGCTGCGGGCGCTGCCGTTCCTGATGCTCGTGTTCGGCCTGGTCTACGACCGGTTCACGCCGACGGACGTGACCCCGGTGCCCTTCTTCGCCGCCGCGCCGCTGATCGCCGCCCCCCTCTACACCCTCCGTGCCACCGTGCTGACCGGGGTGCTGTCGGTGGGGTGCACCGTCCTGGTGCGGCTGACCCGTGACGAGCTGTACGCGGCCCAGATGACCACCGAGCTGTTCACCGTCCTCACCGTCTCCGTGCTGGCCGCGGTGGTCAACACCGTGGTGCGCCGGGGCGACGTGCGGCTGGCCAACGCCCGGCAGATGGCCGAGGCGGCGCAGCAGGCCGTGATGCCGGTGCCGGAGAGCGAACTCGGCGCCCTGCGGATCGCCTCCCTGTACGAGGCGGCGCAGCAGGAGGCGAACCTCGGCGGCGACCTCTACGTCGTGCAGGACACCCCGTACGGCGTGCGCATGATCCTGGGGGACGTGCGGGGCAAGGGGATGTCCGCCGTGACGGCGGTGGCGGTCGTCGTGGGCGTCTTCCGTGAGGCGGCCGAGCGGGCGCCCACCATCGAGGAGTGCGCGCGGCGGCTGGACCAGGCCGTGATCCGGGAGCGGGAGCGCCAGGGGACGGAACTGGAGCGCCTGGAGGGCTTCGTGACCGCGGTGCTGGCCGAGTTCTCCCGCGACGGCCGGAGGGTGCAGCTGGTCAACCACGGCCACCCGCCGCCGCTGCTCCTGGAACCCGGGCGTGAGCCGCGGATGCTCGACGTGGGGATCCCCGGTGGGCCCCTGGCCCTCTCGGGGCTGACGGGTTCACCGCGGCCCGGCCCTCCGGTCGAGCTGGTGCCGGGTGCCACGGTCCTCTTCTACACGGACGGTCTGACCGAGGCCCGGGACGCGGACGGCGTCTTCTACGACCCGGTCGTCCGCCTGAACGGCCGGAGCTTCGGCGAACCCGAGGAGCTCCTGGACTTCCTGGCCGGGGACGTGGCGCTGCACGCCGGCGGCGACGTGAAGGACGACATGGCCTTGCTCGCCGTCCGCTGCCGGTGAGGGTCTGCGTCAGGGCCGCGCCGGTGAGCGGACCGCCATGTGACCGCCATGATCAAGCCAGGGACGATGCCGCCGGTGTGACCTAAGCCATGTCCGATTCGCCCTGTTGAGCCTCCATAGGTTCAGGCCAGAGGGTTGGGCGATGTGAAGGAACGGCTTGGAAATGAGCCACCGCTTCTATTAACGTTCGATAACGCAGCGCGCGGCTGTCCCAGCCGTCACCAGCGACGGCTCCGTGCGCTCTGCCGAATCCCGCAAGGGAACCGGGGAACCACTTTCCGGGGTGAATCGGGCGTATCGCGGCTCTTGCCGTATACGCGCGTAGGAGACCTTCCCGCTCCGAACCCGTCAGCTAACCCGGTAGGCGAGACGGAAGGAAAGGAGCGCGCCCCCGTGGCGTCCAACCGCCCTGCCCCTGCACCTGAAGTGCCCTTCGTCCCTGGCCGACGTGAGGCTGCCGACGCCTACGGCCCCGCGTCCGGCTTCGCCGGCGAGGGCTCCTTCGAGGAGTGGAACCCCAGCGAGGGGACCGTCCAGAGAGGCCGCCACCGGGTGGCCAAGCAGCGCGGGCTCGCCCGCAGTTCGACCGTTCTCGGCGTCGGCGTGATCGCTGCCGTCGGCGCGGGCGGCATGGCCACCGCGGCGCCCGGCAAGGCTCCGGTGCACATCACCATGCCGCAGATGCCGTCGCTGGACCCGGTCACCTCCCTGCTTCCCGGCTCCGGGGACGGGACCGCCGTCGCCGACGACGCGCCCAGCGTCCTCGGCGAGATGGGCGTGGCGCCCGTCGACACCGAGTCCTCCGCCGACGCCGGCGAGGCCCTGCGCGCCCGCATCATGGCGCAGGCCGCCCAGCAGGAGCAGGAGGCCGAGGCGCAGGCCCAGAAGGAGGCCGAGGAGGCCGCCGCCCAGGCCGCCGCCGAGCAGGCCTCGATGGAGAAGGCCGAGGCCGAGGCCCGCGCGGAGGCCGCCAAGAAGGCCGAGGCGGAGGCCAAGGCCAAGGCGGAGGCGGAACGTCTCGCCAAGCTGGCCGCCAGCTACACGGCGCCGGCCGCCTCGTACACGGTCACCTCCACCTACATGCAGGCCGGCTCCATGTGGTCCTCCGGGTACCACACGGGTCTCGACCTGGCGGCCCCCACCGGCACGCTGCTCAAGGCCGTCCACACCGGCACCGTGACCGAGGCGGGCTGGGCGGGTTCCTACGGGTACCGCACCATCCTCACCCTGGAGGACGGCACCGAGCTCTGGTACTGCCACCAGTCCTCGATCAACGTGAGCGTCGGTCAGAAGGTGACCACCGGCGACGTCATCGGCCGCGTGGGCGCGACCGGCAACGTGACCGGCCCGCACCTGCACCTCGAGGTGCACCCGGGCGGCGGCGACGGCGTCGACCCGATGGCCTGGCTGGCCGCCAGGGGCGTCAGCCTCTGAGGCGTCCCGGCCACATCGCGCGATCCGCGGGCGGCGCGCCGGAATGCGCCGCCCCGCGGGCGTGTTGGACACGGGCATGACTGATCTGCGCAAGCTGGGCACGTCCGGTATCGAGGTCTTCCCGTTCGCCCTCGGCGGCAACGTCTTCGGATGGACCGCCGACGAGCGGGAGTCCTTCGCCGTCCTCGACGCGTACACGGCGGCCGGCGGCAACTTCGTCGACACCGCGGACTCCTACTCGGCCTGGGTCGAGGGCAACCAGGGCGGCGAGTCCGAGACCGTCATCGGCAGGTGGCTCAAGGCCCGGGGCAACCGCTCCGAGGTCGTGGTCGCCACGAAGGTGAGTCAGCACCCGCAGTTCCGGGGGCTGTCGGGCGCCAACATCAAGGCGGCCGCGGAGGCGTCGCTGCGACGCCTGGGCACCGACCACATCGATCTGTACTACACGCACTTCGACCAGCCGGAGACGCCGGTCGAGGAGATCCTCCTCGCCCTCGACCAACTCGTCCGCGAGGGCAAGGTGCGGGCGATCGCCGCCTCCAACATCACCGCCGAGCGGCTCCAGGAGTCGCTGGACTTCTCCGACCGCGAGGGCTTCGCCCGCTACGTGGCGGTGCAGCCGCACTACAACCTGGTCTCCCGGGACACCTACGAGGGGCCGTTGCGGGACGTCGCCGAGCGGGCCGGTCTGGCCGCCGTCCCCTACTACGCGCTGGCGTCGGGGTTCCTGACCGGCAAGTACCGGCCCGGGGCGGTGGTGGACAGCCCGCGGGCGACGGGTGCGGGCCGGCACCTGGAGAGCGAGCGCGGGCAGCGGGTCCTGGCCGCCCT
>NZ_JACADT010000622.1:0-3440 GCF_013421635.1 Streptomyces sp. UH6
GCCCGGGCCGCCGTGGACCAACTGCTGCCGGGGGAGCGGCTCAGCGGCCTCTCGCACGGCTCCGGGGCCGGCGCCCCGGCGCCCGCGGACGGCGGCGGAGCGGGGGAGGGAGGCGGCCATGGCGTACACGCGTAAGAACGTCGGCGCACTCACCGCCGGTGAGCGGCGCCGTTTCGTCGGCGCCGTCCGGGAGCTCAAGCGCCGCGGGGAGTACGACGAGTTCGTGCTGACCCACATCGACCACTTCGCCCCCGACGGGGAGAGCGGCCTGCGCGCCGCCCACATGACGCCGTCGTTCCTGCCCTGGCACCGGCTCTTCCTCCTGGAGTTCGAGGAGGCGCTCCAGCGGATCGACTCCGCGGTGACGCTGCCCTACTGGGACTGGACCAGGAATCGTGGCGCCGCCGGGACGCCGTGGACCGAGGACCTGCTCGGCGGCAACGGCAGGCGCTCCGACCGCCAGGTGACCACCGGGCCGTTCTCCCGCCGCGAGGGCTGGATCCTCGAGGTCAACGTCACGGACACCGACTACCTCACCCGCGACCTCGGCCGGTCCCACGACCCGATCGCCCTGCCCACCGCGCGGGACGTCGCCACGGCGCTGGAGGACCCGGTGTACGACACGGCGCCCTGGGACTCCACCGCGCCGGGAGGATTCCGGAACAAGATCGAGGGCTGGGGCCGGGGCGCGGGCGCCGCCTCCTGGCGCAACCACAACCGGGTCCACCGCTGGATCGGCGGGACGATGCTGGGCGCCGCGTCCGTCAACGACCCGGCGTTCTGGCTCCACCACGCCTTCGTCGACCTCCTGTGGACCCGCTGGCAGCAGCGGCACCGCACCGCCCGCTACCTGCCCGCCCGCCCGCCGGGGCCGCGCGACAGCCAGTACGGCCGCGTCGTCGCCCGCGGGGAGCCACTGCCGCCGTGGGACTACACCCCGGCCGACGTGGAGAACGTCGCGGAGGTCTACGTCTACGCCTGACGGCGGCGGCCTGACGTTCCGGCAGGCCGTCACCGCCCTGCCGCGGACATCGGCCCCGTCGCCGTCGACGGGGCCGATGTCCGCCCGACGTCCGCCGGACGCGCGGGAGGGCCCCGACGGGGAAACCGTCGAGGCCCTCATCGCATTACCGCAAGAGCGGAACGGCGAGGTCAGTGACCGTAGCCGTGGCCCTTGTTGTGGCCCTTGTCGTGGCCCTTGTCGTGGCCCTTCTCGAACTCGCTGTCGATCGCGCAGAAGTTGCCCGCGGCCGGGTTCAGCAGCCCGATGACGTTGATGGTGTTGCCGCAGAGGTTGATCGGCACGTTGATCGGAACCTGGATCACGTTGCCGGAGATGACACCCGGCGAACCAACGGCCTGGCCCTCGGCCTCCGCGTCCGCCAGCGCCATGCCGGCGCCGCCCAGAACCACAGCACCCGTGCCGAGAGCGACAACGGCAGCCTTCGCGATGCGAGACATCACGTACTCCTTCTTACTCGGTGAGGGCGGCAGCAGGTCAACGCCGCCGCACTCCCCCTTCAACGCGTCTCTGTCGTCCGGGTAACGGCATGGTTCGAGGCAATCACCCGTTTTGAACAGGCGACCGTCCTGGATGGACGTTCCACGCCGCCGAACAGGCGGAACCCGACCACCGGACGGGTGAATCCGGGTTTCGAAGAGAAACGTCCCCGCCGACCCGACCCGACCCGACCCGACCCGACCCGACCCGACCGGGCCGGAGTCGCCGAGTGGCCGTGCGTCCGGCCCGGGCGAGGAAGTCGCCCGCTCCCGGGGACGGGGAAGAGGGGCGGGCGGCCGCGGAGGCACGTGGAGCGGAGGCCGGCGGCCGGCCAGGTGCTGTGGAGCCCGGCGCGGGCTTGGCGCGCGACCCGCGGTCACCGCTACCGGCGCGGCGCGCGGCGACCCGCGTCGGCCGCGCCCAGCAAAAAGCCCTCCCTGGAGGGAGGGCGGAGACTTGCGCCCCCGGCAGGACTCGAACCTGCGGCCAAGCGCTTAGAAGGCGCCTGCTCTATCCACTGAGCTACGGGGGCCGGTGTGGTGGCCTCTGTCGTCGTGCCCGGGTGCGGGCGGGTCCTGACGTTGCCGGGGACAAGGATAGGCATCCCCTCCCCGCGTCCCCATCGCCTCGCCTCCATACCGCGATGTGGAGGTTCGGTGAAGCGATTCCTGATAATCCCAGGCAGTGCTGATTCGCGCAGCGCTTTTCGCGCCAGACGCGCCGGGTGTTGTGCACTCGTTATGCGTGAGCCCCGGTCGTCCCTTCCCTTTCCGGACCCGACGGCACGCAGACATGCCCATATGCTTCAGAAAGTCCGTAAAATTGGGCATTCTTCACATGTGGTGACCTTGGACGTACGGCCTCAGCTGCTCGACGCACTCTCCGCCCTGCGCGACCGCGTCGCCGCCGCACGCTTCCCGCTGCCTCTGGCGGGCGCCCCACGGGCACGGGCCAACCGTGAGGAACTGCTCGCCCAGCTCGACGACTACCTGGTGCCGCGCCTGCGGGACCCCCAGGCGCCGTTGCTCGCGGTGATCGGCGGCTCGACCGGCGCGGGAAAGTCCACCCTGGTCAACTCCCTGGTGGGACGGCAGGTGAGCGAAGCCGGGGTGCTGCGCCCGACCACCCGCACGCCGGTGCTGGTCTGCCATCCGGAGGACTGTCACTGGTTCAGCGGTATGCGCGTGCTGCCCCGGCTCACCCGTGTGCTGGGCGGCGGCAAGGACCCGGCGGACGATCCGGCCGTCTCCCGACGGGGGCAGGGCGGGCGTGCCGGGAGAGCCGGAAGGGGCGACCGCGCGGGCGGGGCCGTCGTGCAGCGGGCACTGCGGATCGAGACGGCGGAGACCCTGCCGCGCGGACTCGCCCTGATCGACGCGCCGGACGTCGACTCCCTGGTCGCCGAGAACCGGGTGCTCGCCGCCGAGCTGATCTGCGCCGCCGACGTCTGGATCATGGTCACCACCGCCTCGCGGTACGCCGACGCGGTGCCGTGGAACATGCTCCGCGCCGCCAAGCAGTACGACGTCACCCTGGTCACCGTCCTCGACCGGGTCCCGCACCAGGTCGTGAACGAGGTGTCGCGGCAGTACGCCGCGCTGCTCACCAAGGCCGGGCTGGGCGAGGTGCCCCGCTTCACGGTGCCGGAATTGCCCGAGTCGGCCTCCGGCGGCGGGCTGCTCCCGGGCACCGCCGTGGCCCCCCTGCGGGAGTGGCTGACCAGGCTCGCCGAGGACCCCGCCGCGCGCCAGTACGCGGTGGCCCGCACGGCGCGGGGGGTGCTGGACTCGCTGCGGACCCGGATGCCCGAGCTGGCCGGAGCGGCGGCCGCCCAGTACGCGGCCGCGCTGCGGCTCACCACCGCCGTGGAGAAGGCCTACGAGAGTGAGCACACGCGGGTCCGCGGCCGCATCCAGGCCGGGGCCGTCCTCGCCGGGGA
>NZ_JACADT010000623.1:0-3430 GCF_013421635.1 Streptomyces sp. UH6
GCGCGGGAGGTGACCACCCGTGCCGCGGTTCCCGGCGGCCCGGCCGCCCGCAGGGGGTCTGCGGCACGGGTGGTGCGCGGGGGTCAGCCGCGGATGATCGCGAGGACCTCGTCGCGGACGCGCGCGACGGTGGCCTCGTCCCGGGCCTCCGCGTTGAGGCGGAGCAGCGGCTCGGTGTTGGAGGGGCGGACGTTGAACCACCAGTCGGCCGCGGTGACCGTGAGGCCGTCGAGTTCGTCGAGGGCGACGCCTTCGCGGCCCTGGTAGCTCTCCTTGAGCGCGGCGAGGCGGCCGGCCTGGTCGTCGACCGTGGAGTTGATCTCGCCGGAGGCCGCGTACCGGTCGTACTGGGCGACCAGCTCGGAGAGCGTGCCCTGCTGCCCGCCGAGCGCGGCGAGGACGTGCAGCGCGGCCAGCATGCCGGTGTCGGCGTTCCAGAAGTCGCGGAAGTAGTAGTGGGCGGAGTGCTCGCCGCCGAAGATGGCGCCGGACTTCGCCATCTCGGCCTTGATGAACGAGTGGCCGACGCGGGTGCGGACCGGCGTGCCGCCGCACTCCTCGACGACCTCGGGGACGGACCAGGAGGTGATGAGGTTGTGGATGACCACACCCTCGCCGCCGTGCTTGGCCAGCTCGCGGGAGGCGACCAGCGCGGTGATCGCGGAGGGGGAGACCGGCTCGCCGCGCTCGTCGACCACGAAGCAGCGGTCGGCGTCGCCGTCGAAGGCGAGGCCGATGTCGGCGCCCTCCTCGCGGACCCGCTTCTGCAGGTCGACGATGTTGGCCGGGTCGAGCGGGTTGGCCTCGTGGTTCGGGAAGGTGCCGTCCAGCTCGAAGTACATGGGGACGACGTCCAGCGGGAGGCCGCCGAGCACCGTCGGCACGGTGTGGCCGCCCATGCCGTTGCCGGCGTCGACGACGACCTTCAGGGGGCGGATCGCGGTGAGGTCGACCAGCGACCTGAGGTACGCGGCGTAGTCGTCGAGGGTGTCCCGCTGGGTGACGGAACCCTGCTTCTCGGCGATCTCGGGGATGCCGCCGGTCTCGGCCCAGCCCTCGACCAGGGCGCGGATCTCGGCGAGCCCGGTGTCCTGGCCGACCGGCGCGGCGCCCGCGCGGCACATCTTGATGCCGTTGTACTGCGCCGGGTTGTGCGAGGCGGTGAACATCGCGCCGGGCAGGTCGAGGGCGCCGGAGGCGTAGTACAGCTGGTCGGTGGAGCAGAGGCCGATCTCGGTGACGTCCGCGCCGCGGGCGGCGGCGCCCCGCGCGAAGGCCCGCGAGAGGCCGGGGGACGAGGGACGCATGTCGTGCCCGGTGACGATCGCCCTGGCGCCCACGACGTCGACGAAGGCCGCGCCGAAGAGCTCGGCCATGGGCTCGTCCCACTGGTCCGGAACCACACCGCGCACGTCGTACGCCTTCACGAGCTGCGACAGATCTACGGCCACGGCCTGCCCTCCTGGAAGTCGGCTGATGACCCCCAAGTTACCCTCCGCCCTTTTCCGCACACCGTGCGACCGGCCCGCCGTCCGGGCGACGGCGGGCCGGTGGGAGGAGCTTCGGTGCTGGTGGCCGGTGTGGAGCCGGACGCTCCGTCAGGGCAGCATCCAGCCGAGGACCGGAGAACTCTGGCCGAGAACGATCAGGCACATCACCAGCAGCAGTCCGAGGCTCCACGGCAGGACCTTCCGCAGCAGGTCACCCTCCTTGCCCGCGAGGCCGACGGCGGCGCAGGCGATGGTGAGGTTCTGCGGGGAGATCATCTTGCCGAGGACGCCGCCGGAGCTGTTGGCTGCGGCGAGCAGTTCGGGCGAGAGGCCCGCCTGCTGGGCGGCGGTCACCTGGAGGGCGCCGAAGAGGGCGTTGGCCGAGGTGTCGGAGCCGGAGACGGCGACGCCGAACCAGCCGAGGACCGGTGAGAGGAAGGCGAGTCCGGCGCCGGCCGCGGCGACGAGGTGGCCGATGGTGGCGGCCTGTCCGGACAGGTTCATCACGTAGGCGAGGGCCAGCACGCTGGTCACCGTGAGGATGGCGAACCGGAGTTCGCGGACGGTGGCCACCCACTCCCTGACGGCCTCGCCCGCCCGGACCCCGATCACCACGGCGGTGAACAGGCCGGCGAGCAGGACCAGGGTGCCGCCGGTGGCGAGGACGGGCCAGCTGAACATGTTGCCGCTCACCGGCTCGCCGTCGGGGTTCGCGACGTTCAGGAAGGGCCAGTCGTAGACCTGGGTGGTCCTGGCGAGCAGTTCCTTGACGGGCGGGATCTGGGCGAGGGAGAAGATCAGCACGATCAGCGCGTAGGGGGCGTAGGCGCGGACCACCTCGCCGCGCGCGTCGTGCACGTCGAGGTCGTCGCTGCGGGTGCCGGTGAGCACCTTCTCGCGTACCTCGGGCGCGGCCGCCCTGCGGGCGGTCGGCACCAGGACGAGGGCGCCGGCGCCGGCCAGGGCGGCCGCGATGTCGGCCAGCTGGGCGGAGACGTAGTTGGCGGCGGCGAACTGGGCCACCGCGAAGGCCACGCCGCAGACCAGGGCGGGCAGCCAGGTCTCGCGCAGTCCGCGCCTGCCGTCGACCAGGCCGACCAGCACCAGCGGCACGACGAGGGCGAGCAGCGGCGTCTGACGGCCCACCACGGAGGCGACGGTGTCCAGGTCGAGGCCGGTGACCTGGGCGAGGGTGACCACCGGGGTGCCCATCGCACCGAAGGCCACCGGCGCGGTGTTGGCGACCAGGGCGACCACCGCGGCGCGCACCGGGTCGAAGCCGAGGGCGACCAGCATCACGGAGCAGATGGCGACCGGGGCCCCGAAGCCGGCCAGCGCCTCCAGCAGGGCGCCGAAGCAGAAGGCGACGACCAGGGCCTGGATGCGCGGGTCGTCGGAGAGCCGTCCGAAGGAGCGGCGCAGGATGTCGAAGTGCCGGGTGCGGACGGTCATCCGGTACACCCACAGGGCGTTGACGACGATCCACATGATGGGGAAGAGCCCGAAGGCGGCGCCCTGGGCCGCGGCGGAGAGGGTCTGCCCCAGGGGCATCCCGTAGGCGAGGAGCGCCACCAGGACCGCGCCGGCCAGGCCGATGAGGCCGGCCAGGTGGGCCTTCATCCGCACCCCGCCGAGCAGGACCAGTACGACGACCAGCGGGAGGGCGGCCACCAGGGCCGACAGCCCCAGCGATCCGCCGACCGGCTCCAGTTCCTGGACGTACACCAACGCCTCCCGGATTCCGTGATGCGGAAAGTGGTTTCGCACGGGTGGGGGAATGGTGGTGCTCATGACATGCGTGCGTCAACGGGTGTGCGCGGGGAGATTGATGCAAGTAGCAAGCACACGATCCCCGCCTGCGGGGCGGGGGTCCGGCGCCCGTACGTCGCCGCCTGCGGGGCGGGGAGCTTCCCGACGACGCGTCAGTTGTCGGGCGAGCG
>NZ_JACADT010000624.1:0-3421 GCF_013421635.1 Streptomyces sp. UH6
CCGCCGCCGGGCAGGGTCACCGCGGACGCGCCGTCCGCGCCGGGAGGTCACAGCGCCGTGGGGCGGGTCCACCGGTACGGCGTCGTCGTGGTGACCCGGAGGAACCCGTAGCGTTCCAGGATCGGCCGGCTGTACTCGGTGGAGTCGCTGTGGACCAGCCGCTTGCCGGCCGCCAGCGCCGACCGGGCCCGCGCCGCGGTGAGGGCCCGGTAGATGCCCCGGCCCCGCCACTCCTTCAGCGTCGCCCCGCCCCAGATGCCGGCGAACTCCGTGCCCGCGACCGGCTCGAGCCGGCCCGCGGTGACGATCCGTCCCCGCGCCTCGGCGACCCACAGCTCCATGCCGTCGTCGAGCGACAGCCGGTACAGGATCGCGTCGGCGATCCGCGCGTCCACGGGGTCGCCGAACGCCTCGTCCTGCATCGCGCACATCGCCCGCACGTCCGCCTCCTCGGTCACCCGCCGCAGGACCACCCCGTCCGGCAGCGGCACCTCGACGGCCAGCGACCGGGCCTCACCGATCATGACCGACTCCGGCTCCTCGGGCGTGAACCCGTGCTCCAGCAGCGCCTCGTGGAGCCCGGGGGCGTGGTCGTGCCCCCGGGTCTTCCACTCCACCCGGGTGATCGACGGGTCCGACCGGTAGTGGTCGGCGGCCGCGCCGACCAGCCGGCGCACCTCGGCGGCGTCGGCCCCGTCGAGGTCCTGATAGGTGACGAACCCGCGTCCACCGCCGAAGACCACCAGCCGCAGCGGCCCGAGCCGGGTCACCGCGATGGCGCTGGGGGTCTCCGCGTCGGTGCGCAGCTGGGTGTCGTAGGCCCGGAGGAGGGCGGAGGTGTGATCCATGTGTCCGACCCTGCGGGGTGACCGTCCTGCGGGCAATCGAATTAGCCGCCGGGCGTCACGGCCGCATGGACCTGTTCGGCCACCACACCCGGGCCCCGAGGTCCCGCGCCAGCGCCGGCACCAGCAGGGAACGCACCACCAGGGTGTCCAGCAGCACGCCGAAGGCGACGATGAACGCGATGAACGCCATGAAGGCCAGCGGGATCACGGTCAGCGCCGCGAAGGTCGCGGCCAGCACCACGCCCGCCGAGGTGATCACCCCGCCGGTGGCGGACAGACCGGTGCGGATGCCCTCCCGCGTGCCGTGCAGCAGCGCCTCCTCGCGCACCCGGGTCATCAGGAAGATGTTGTAGTCCACGCCGAGCGCGACGAGGAAGACGAACCCGTACAGCGGCACCGACGCGTCCGTGCCGGTGAACCCGAACCCGTACCGGAAGACCAGCGCGGTCACGCCCAGGGTGGCCAGGTAGTTGAGCCCCACGGTCAGCACCAGCAGCACCGGCAGCAGCAGGCCGCGCAGCAGCAGGACCAGGATCAGCAGGATGATCGCCAGCACCACCGGCACGATCAGCGTCCGGTCCCGTGCGGCGGTGGCCTGGGTGTCGTACTGCTGGGCCGTGTAGCCGCCGACCAGCGCGTCGGCGCCGTCGATCCCGTGCACGGCCTCGCGCAGCCGGGGGATGGTCTCCTTGGCGGCGTCGCTGTCCGCGGCGGCCTTCAGCGTGGCGTCGATGCGGACCTTGCCGTCGACCACCGTCGGCTCGCCGCGCCCGGGCCCGTCCGCGGTGACCGGCACGGCCCGGCTGACGCCCTCGGTCGCGGCGGCGGCCCGGGTCACCTCCTCGGCCTTGCCGGCGTCGGCGACGATCACCGCGGGGTTGCCGGAGCCCGCCGGGAAGTGCGCGGCCAGCGCCTGCTGTCCGGTGACGGACGGCGCGTCGTTGACGAAGATCTCGTCCAGCGGCGTCCCCTTGGCGGCGAGCAGCGGGGAGAACGCGGCGCAGGCGGCGAGTCCGACCAGCGCGGTGATCCAGATGCGGCGCGGCCGGCGGTCCACCAGATCGGCGACCTTGTGCCACAGGCCGTTCTCCTGACGGGCCTTCTGCTGCGGCGACCCGGGACGCGTCGGCCAGTAGGCGGCGTTGCCCAGCAGCACCAGTACGGCGGGGAGGAAGGTGAGGGCCGCGGCCATCGCGCAGACCACGCCGATCGCGCCGACCGGGCCGAGCGCCCGGTTGTTGGAGAGGTCGCTGACCATCAGGGCCAGCAGGCCGAGGGCCACGGTCAGGCCGCTCGCCACGACCGCGCCGGCGGTCTGCCGCAGGGCGGTGCGCATCGCGGCGTACTTCTCGTGCCCGAGGGCGAGTTCCTCGCGGAAGCGGGCGGTGATCAGCAGCGCGTAGTCGGTGGCCGCGCCGATCACCAGGATGAACAGGATGCCCTGCACCTGCCCGTCGACGGACACCACGTCCCGCCGGGCCAGCGCGTACACCACCGCGCAGGCCAGCGCGAGCGCGAAGACGGCGGTGACGATCACGACCAGTGGGAGCAGGACACTGCGGTAGACGACCAGCAGGATCAGCAGCACCACGCAGAGCGCGACGACGAGCAGGATGCCGTCGATGCCGGCGAAGGCGTCGGAGAGGTCGGCCTGGGTGGCGGCCGGTCCGGTGACGTAGGCCCGCAGCCCTTCGGCCTCGCCCGCCGTGTCGCGGATGGTGGCGACGGAGCCGTCGGTCAGTTCCTCGTCGCCCGTCTCCAGCGGCAGCACCGCGGAGAGCGCGCGGCCGTCCTCGGAGGGGATCAGCCGCGCGGCGCCGGGGGCGTCCGCGACGACGCCGGGGGTCCGGGCCGCCTCGGCGAGCGCCGCGTCGGCCGCCTCGCGCTGCTGCGGGGTGACCTTGCCCCGCTCGGCGACCCACACGACGACGGCGGGCACCGTGCGGTCGCGTTCGAAGGCCTGCTGGAGTTCGTTGACCTTGGTCGACTCGGCGCTCTCCGGGAGGAAGGAGGCCTGGTCGTTGGTGGCGACGCTGCTGAGTTTCCCGGCGTACGGCCCGAGGAAGCCACCCGCCAGCAGCCAGACGACCACGACGAGGAGTACTGGGGCGAGCCGGCGCCACCGGCGGGTTGCTTCCACTGTGCTCTTCCTCCGCTGTGCCGTGCGGCGTGTGCCGCGCGCCCGATCCTGACACGTGCCCGCCGCCGCCCGGAGGAACCCTTGCCTGCACATCCGTTCGGTGAAACGCCGGTGCCCGGGTAGACGGCCGTCGACCGGTTCGATCACGTGCACCGGTGTCCGACCGTAGTTCGGCGCAGGAGGAGGGAACGGATGCAGGGCACGCCCGTCGAGCCCGTCCCCGCGGCCGGCCGTCGTCGCCGCCGCCGCTTCGACCTGCACTCCACGGCGATGCAGTTCGCACTGCTCGCGGTGCTGGTCCTTATGCTGGGCCTGGTGGTGCGGGTCGCGGCCGGGGCGATCGGGCGCCGGCCGGGGTGGATCGCCGTACTGGGCCTGCTGGTGGTGTTCGTGGTCCTGGCGGCGCGCCGGCGGCGACGCCGCCGGGGTGGAT
>NZ_JACADT010000625.1:0-3419 GCF_013421635.1 Streptomyces sp. UH6
TGGCCGTGGGTGCCGAAGGGGTGGGCCGCGGAGGGGCCCTGGAGCACGGCCGAGGGGTCCGGGCGGTCGGCTGCCGCGCCCCAGAGCAGCGGGCCGGCCAGGGCGAGCGCGACGAGCGACGCCAGCATGACCGCGGTGACCCAGGCCATGGGCGAGCGCCGGAGGCCGGAGGGAAGGTTCATGGTCACATCTCCCGGATCGCCGAACGGGGATCGATCACGGCGAGCAGCACGTCGACCAGGAGGCCGGCGAGCAGCACGGTGGTACCCAGCACCAGCACCATCGCCTGGACCACCGGGTAGTCCTGCGCGACCACGGACTGGGCCATGGCGGAGCCGATGCCGGGCCAGGCGAAGACCTTCTCGACCAGGACGGTGCCGGCGATCAGTGCGGGCAGCAGGCTCCCGGCGACGGTGAGCGCGGCGGTGGCCGTGTTCGGCGCCGCGTGCCGCAGGTAACGGCGCGCGGGGGACAGCCGTTTGCTCCGGGCGGTGCGCAGGTAGTCCTCGCCCAGCACCTTCAGCGCCTCCACCCGGACGATGCGCAGCAGGACGGCGGTGGGGGCGAGGGAGAGCGCCAGGACGGGCAGGACGAAGGAGCCGACGCCCGCCGCGCCCGCCACCGGGAGCCACTGGAGGCCGACGGCCAGCAGCGCGGTGAGCCCGGCGGCCAGGACGAAGTCCGGCACTCCGGCGAGGGAGGCGGTGACCGTGGTGAACGCCAGCTCGGTGCGCGGGCGGCGGCCGTCGCGGGTGCGGACGGCGGCCAGCAGCCCGCCGGGCAGGGCGACGGCGAGGGTGACCAGGAAGGCGAGCCCGGCGATCTCCAGGGTGGCCGGCAGTCGGGTGCGGATCAGCTCCGCGACCGGTGTCCCGGTGACCAGGGAGGTGCCGAGGTCGCCGTGCAGGAGGCCGCCGAGGTAGTGCCGGTACTGCGACAGGAACGGCGCGTCGAGCCCGAGGGCGTGTCTGCGGGCGGCCACCAGGTCGGGGGCGGCGTCGACGCCGAGCGCGGCCCGGACCGGATCGCCGGGGACGAGGCGGATCATCGCGAACGACGCGGTGAGCACGAGGAGGAGGGAGAGCAGCAGGCGCACGGCGCGGCGGCCGAGGAACAGCGTCCAGGGATGTCGCAGCAGCTGGGGTACGGACATGGCGGACCCCCGGTCACCGGTGGAGGCGGATGCTGGTCGGGACGAGCCGGCCGCCGAAGGTGGTGGCGAAGGTGGTGCGGTGGCCGTACACGCCGCTTCGGCCTTCGGCGATCGGCAGCGCGGCGGCCGAGCGGAAGAGCGCCGCGGCGGCCCGGTTCCAGATGTCGCAGCCCGCCGTGTCGGTCGTCCGGAGGGCGCGGGCGACCAGGGCGTCGTACTCGGGGTTGCTCACCGCCGCGAAGTTGAGGCCCCGGGCGGGGGCGGGGCCGGAGAAGAAGGGGACGAAGCCGACCGGCAGGGCGAAGCCGGGGGTGCTGCCGACCACCACGTCGAAGTCGGCGCTCCGGTACATGGCGTTGACCAGGGCCGGCAGGCTCTCGGTGACCAGCTCGACGTCCGCGCCGAGCGCGGTCCAGTCCCGGGCCATCAGCTCGGCGACGGACGGCAGGGTCGGGCCCAGGTCGGGGCTGGTGATCAGGCGGAGCCGGAGCGGGCGGCCGTCCTTGGTCAGCCGGCCGTCGGCGGACCGGGTCCAGCCGCCGGCCCGCAGGGCCCGCGCGGCGTCCTGGGTGGGCAGATGGGCGTCGGCGAGGTCGGCGTGGCAGAGGGAGCCCTCGGCGCCGAAGTCTGCCGCGGGTCTTCCGCTGCCGCCGACGGCCACGTTGGCGAGCCCCCGGCGGTCGAGGGCGGAGACCATGGCGCGTCGGAGGACCGGGTCGGCCAGGGGCCGGCCGGGCCGCTGGTTGAAGAAGGTCAGCCCCACCACGGTGGGCACGTCGGTGACGGCCAGACCGTGGCCGGTGAGCCGGGCGCGGTCCGGTCCGCTCACGTGCGCGATCTCGACACCCCCGGTGAGCAGCAGGTTGGCCGCGGTGGAGGCCTGGGGCACCACCGAGAGGACGATGCGTGCGGGCAGGCCCGGCTCGGCGGTGGTCGCCCCGGCCGGTCCCCAGGAGTAGCCGTCGCGGACGGTGAACTCGTACGGTCCGCCCGGGGTGTAGCGGGTCAGCACGTAGGGGCCGGTGCCGTGGGTGGCGCGGTCCAGCGACCGGGGACGGTCGAGCCCGGCGGGACAGACGATCGGCAGCAGGCCGACGGTGCGGGTGAGGAACGGGAAGGGGGCCGCGGCGGTCACCGACACCGTCGCGTCCGCGTCGTCGGCGCTCGCGGTGAACGGGACGCTCGGCAGGACGGTCCGCGCGCCGGCGAGCTGGTTCGCCGGGTCGCCGGCGTAGGTGAGCGCCCTGGCCACCGCCGAGGCGGTGAGGGGGGTGCCGTCGGAGCAGGTGATGTCCGGGCGGAGGGTGAAGGCGGCCGTGGTGGCCGTGGCCTGCCAGGAGGCGGCCAGGCCGCTGACCAGGGTGCCGTCGGGGGCCGGATGGACCAGCGAGTCGTAGGCGTAGTGGGCCTGGGAGGCGCCGAAGGTGGAGTACGGGTCGAAGCTCGGCGTCTCGCTGGACTCGGCGATCCGGACGGTGCCGTGGTCCACCAGGGGAGTGGTCGTCGAGGAGGCGGCGCCTTCGCCGCAGCCGCTCAGGGCGACGGCCGAGGCGGTGAGGGCGGCCATCAGGACGACCGGAGGGGTGCGTCGAGGCATGGCGTCATGGTGGCACCTGGGCTTCGCGGTGATAAGTCAACCAACGAGTGCGGCATAAACGTTCGCATTGACGAGGGAGTTCTGCGCGTGGATAAGAGTCTGACAATCAGTTGATCGCAGGTCGTGTTTACACGCATGAGTGAACCCGGAGGCCGCCATTTGGCTCAGGTGGGCCTGGTTCGACTACGGTGATCACGGGATCGGACGGTGCATTCCGTTGTCCGGGAATTCGCTTCGCCTGGTGAATCCCGCACTCGTCGAGGGAATGCTTTATCCGCCCGGCCGTGCGCTGTTCCGGTGGTCGCCTCACCTGGGTTCCCTGTCATACGTGTACGTAGAGGATGGAGCATCATGCCGCCCGTAGTACCGCCCTTCCTGATCGGTCTCATCGCCGCGCCGCTGACCAAGCGCCTGCTGAAGCCCCTGGTACGTGGAGTCATCAAGGCATCCGTCGGCATCGCGATGGAGGTGAAGAAGGCGGCTCATGAAGCCGGGGAGAACATCCACGACCTCGCGGCCGAGGTGGCCGCCGACGTGGTGGCCGCCCAGATCGCCGCGGGCGGCATCCAGGCCCCCGCCGTCGACGACGGGCACGCCGTCGGCGGGGATGTCAAGGACGAGGCCGCCGACCAGGCCGAGAAGGGCGCGAGGATTCCGAAGACCCGCGCG
>NZ_JACADT010000626.1:0-3404 GCF_013421635.1 Streptomyces sp. UH6
TTCGGCGAGGGCGTCACCTCGGTCACGGTCACCGTCGCGGGGGGCGGCACGGTGGACGTCACCGCCGCGCCGGCCTCCGGCGGAGCCCCCGCCACGGCGACGCTCTCCCCGGCCGCCCCCACCTCCGGCCCGTACGACCACACCACCCTCACCGCGCCGTTCACCGCGTCGGGCGTGCGGGACGTCCGCGTCACCCTGCGCGGGGAGATCCGGCTCGCCGAGCTGCGCTTCACCGGCTGAGGAGCCGCCCGGCGGGGCCCGCGTCCGCGCCCGGCGAGGTCCGTGCCCACGCGGCGGGGCCTCGCCGGGCGGACGGGCCTACCGCAGCCCGACGACGACGATCTCGTCACCGCACAGTTTGCGCAGGTCGTCCTCGTCGGAGGTGAAGACGGTGACCGGTCCCGGATGCCGCAGGGCCACGGAGGCGAGCGCGGCGTCGATGGCGTACTTGTGCCCATGGAGACCCGCCTCCCCGAGGAGTCCGACAGCCTCCTCGGCGACGTCCGCGGTCACCGGCTCGACATGGATACGGGACAGCGCCCAGTGCCAGGCCGGCAGGTAGGTCCTCACGTCGTACGCCTCGATCAAGGTCATGGAGGTGGTCATGACGCGGATACCGCAGCGATGCGCCTCCTTGATCCGGGCGCCCACGCGGCGCTCGCCGCGTACCCACCGGGACAGGCCCTCGCAGTGGTTCTCGCAGGACATCGTCGACGAGTTCCCCGACCACGACGCCGCCGTCGCCGATTACGCCGCCACCACCGACCCCCATCTGGTCGCCCGCCTCGTGGGCGAACTCCACGAGTTGCTCGCCCTCCCCCTGGACGAGGGGGACCACGCCTTGGCGGCCGCCGAACTCGGCATGGAGATCGACCCGCCCGAGCCGTTCTCCCACGGCGCATGGTTCCAGTCGCCGGCGACGAGGCTGTCCGACGCGTGAGGCACCGGGGCTCGTCGTGGTCCGGACGGCTGATGCGGGGATCGTGGTGCCTGACCCCGGTGCCGTCACGTGTACTGCTCGAGCCGACGCCCGCGCAGGCCGCCGCGCGGCCCGCGCAGGCCGCCCCCGTCCGTCCCGGGCGTCACATGTCCGCGGCCCCCGCCCTGATCGCGGCGCGGATGCGGGGGTAGGTGCCGCAGCGGCAGATGTTGCGGATGCCGTCGAGGTCGGCCTCGGTGATCTCGCGGCCCTCCTCGGCGACCCGGCGGACCAGGGCGACGGCGGCCATGATCTGGCCGGGCTGGCAGTAGCCGCACTGGGCCACGTCCTGGTCCAGCCAGGCCCGCTGCATGGGGTGCAGGTCGGCGCCCACCGTGGCGGCGAGGCCCTCGATGGTGGTGATCTCGTCGGTGGGGGCGAGGTCCTTCACCGGGACGGCGCAGGGGTTCACGGCGCGGCCGTTGAGGTGGCTGGTGCACGCCTTGCAGACGTTGATGCCGCACCCGTACTTCGGCCCGGTGACGCCCAGCACGTCGCGCAGGACCCACAGCAGCCGCTCGTCGTCGTCGACGTCGACGGTGACCTGTTCGCCGTTGAGGCGGAAGGTGTGCTCGGGCATGGGTTCTCGGTTCTCCCAGGAGTCGGAGCGGGCCGGGGCGGGCCGGGGCGGGTCGGAGCGGGCCGGTCGGGTCAGCGGACGTGGTCGAGGCCGTCCGTGGGCGAGGCCGGGACGGGCGGGACGGTCGGCTTCGGCTCGAAGGAGAGGGTGCCGTGGTTGACCGGGAAGGTGGTGGGCATGGTGCCGGTGGCGCGGCCGTACGCGCAGGCCACGGCGGCCATCGAGGCGGCGACGCCCAGTTCCCCCGCCCCGCCGGGCTTCCCGGTGGTGTCCGGCAGGACGATGACCTCCACCTCGGGCGGGGTGTTCCACTGCCGGGTGTAGAAGTAGTTGTCCCAGCTCGCCTCGAGGAAGTGACCGTCGCGCAGGTGCAGGCTGGAGGTCAGGGTCAGCGCGATGCCGTCCATCAGGCACCCCGTCATCTGCGCCTCGAGACCGCGCGGGTTGACGGCCAGGCCCACGTCCACGGCGGTGAACGCCTTGGTGACCCGCGGGCCGGCCACGCCGTCGCGGACCGGCCGGTTCACGGTCTCCGGCCGGCAGTCGATCTCCACCAGCACCGCGTTGACGGAGCGGTACTCGGTGTGCAGCGCGATGCCCTGCGCCGTGCCGGCCGGCATGGCGCGGCCCCAGTTCCCCGCCTCGGCGACCGCCTCCAGCGCCGCCCGGGCGCGGTCGTCGCGGAGGAGGTCGCGGCGGAAGGCGAACGGGTCCTTGCCCATCTTCGCGGCGACCCGGTCGACCATGAGCTCCCGGGCGCAGGTGACGTCCGGGGAGAAGACGTTGCGCATGCTGCCCGTGTTGAACCCCTTGTCGGTCTCGTTCAGCAGGCGGCTGTTGACGCCGAACTCGTAGGGCATGGACTGGGAGAGCTGGAAGAAGACCTGGGAGAAGGCGGCGTCGCCGACCGGGAGCTGCGCCACCGTGGCGGTGAGCAGCTCGCCGAGACCGTGGCCGAGGTCGGTGGCCACGCCGGTGTGCCGCTGCCGGTAGCCGAGGACGGTGTTCCCGGCGTAGGCGATGCGCACCCGCGAGCGCGCCATCGGGTGGGCGCGCCCCTGGCGGGAGTCGTCCGCGCGGTGCCACATCAGCTTGACGGGTTTGCCGGTCTTCCGGGAGACCTCGGCGGCCTCCAGCGCGGCGTCGAAGAAGAGCTTGCGGCCGAACGAGCCGCCGCCCTCGGTCACATGGACGGTGACCGCGCCCACCGGCAGCGCGAGCCGGGCGGCGATGGTCTCCTGGGCGACGATCGGCGACTTCAGGGACGCCCAGATCTCGGCACGGCCGGGCCGTACGTCGGCGATCGCGCAGTTGGGCTCCAGCGCGCTGTTGCTGCGGAAGTGGAAGGTGAACTCGCCCTGCACGTGCGGCGTCAGCGGCGGCAGCCCGATGGGGATCTCGGCGGCACGCAGCTCCTTGAGGACGGTCGCGTCGGACTTGCCCTCGGCGGTGCCCGGCTTCCAGGTCACCCGCAGGGCGCGGACGGCGTCGACGCACCGGCCGAACGTCCGCGCCCGGACCGCCACCCCGGTGGAGATCACCACGACGTCGGTGACGCCCGGCATGGCGCGGACCTCGTCGAGGTTGGCCACCGAGCCGACCTTGCCGTTGATGGTCGGAGGGCGGCAGACCATGGTCGGCAGGGCGTCGGGCACCTGGAGGTCCATGGTGAACCTCTTGCGCCCGGTCACCGCGTCGAGCGCGTCGACGCGGTTGTGGGGGCGGCCGACGACGGTGAACTCCTCGCTCGCCTTCAGCTCCACGGACTCCGCCTCGGTCCGCAGGGCGGCGGCCTTCGCGGAGAGCTCGCCGATGCCGATCCGCCGCCCGCCGGGGCCGGTGACG